>NZKO01000021.1 GCA_002692535.1 Opitutia bacterium | reverse complement strand
AACATGCAATGATCTGCAGTTTTCAGCATACCTAGATCATTGTAACTATCCCCTGCCGCAACTACCTCGAAATTCAACTTTTGCAGATATTGAACGCTTTTCCTTTTATGATCGGTCAGGCGCAGTTTAATTGCATTAATTCGATCATTGGTAATCTCCAATTCGTGACAGAAAAGAGTGGGGAAACCAAGTTTAGCCAACAAAGGACCAGCAAATTCCCGAAAAGTGTCAGAGAGTATAATCAATTCATATTCTGATCTCAGTTGCTTGGTAAATTCAAGTGCGCCAGGCAAAGGATCGAGTGAATTAATCACTTCTTGAATTTGGCTTAAAGTAAATCCATTTTGATTTAAAATATGCAAACGGTAATTCATCAACACATCGTAATCAGGCTCATCTCTTGTTGTACGGGTCAACTCGGACACACCTGTTTTTTCAGCAAAAGCAATCCAGATCTCAGGAACGAGAACTCCTTCGAGATCTAAACAAACAATGCGCACGGAAGATGGCTTAAGGGAGTGAAGTTTCGCCCATTAGGTATTTATCACACTCACGTGCTGCTGCACGACCTTCATTGATTGCCCAAACCACAAGAGACTGGCCTCTGCGCATATCTCCAGCAGAAAATACACCATCAATGTTAGTGGTAAATTTCCCGTAGTCAGCTTGGATGTTGGAACGATTATCCCTCTCTAATCCAAGCTCCTCAGCTATTACATCTTCTGGACCAAGAAAACCCATAGCAAGGAAGGCTACCTGTGCAGGAATTTCCTTTTCAGACCCAGGGACTTCAACAGGTGAAAAACGACCATTATCTTGCTTCCACTCAATCTCATGAATAAGCAAGCTCTTGAGATTCCCTTCTCCATCCCCGATAAACTTCTTGGTTGCCGTAAGGTACCGCCGAGGATCTGAACCAAAAACTTCTTTGGCCTCCTCTTGGCCATAGTCCATCTTATAAACTTTGGGCCACTCTGGCCATGGATTGTCCGCCGCACGTTCTTCTGGAGGGCGTGGCATTATTTCCAATTGGGTAACACTTTTGCATCCATGACGAATGGATGTCCCCACGCAATCAGTACCGGTATCCCCTCCCCCAATGACGACGGCATCCTTACCCTTTGCTGCTGTTTCAAATGCAGTAATGTCCTTTAATTCCAATAACCCTTGTGTATTTTTCGACAAAAATTCCATGGCAAAATGTACCCCATTGAGTTCGCGACCTTCAATAGGNAAATCTCTTGGCTTAGTGGCACCACAGCACAAAACCACTGAATCGAAATCTTCAANCAGATTCTTGGCNGGAAGGTCACTGCCTATTTCTGTGGAAACAACAAATTCAATTCCTTCTGCCGCCAAAAGATCTACCCGACGCTGAACATATTTTTTGTCCAACTTCATATTGGGAATTCCGTAAAGAAGTAGTCCGCCAATCCTGTCNGCCCGNTCATATACGGTAACTGAATGTCCAGCCTTGTTTAACTGATCAGCAGCAGCCAGTCCCGCTGGGCCCGATCCAACAACTGCTACTTTTTTTCCAGATCTGGTCTTAGGGGGGTTGGGNTTTACCCATCCTTCCTGAAAACCTTTATCGATGATTGCACATTCAATACTTTTGATCGTAACAGGCGGCTCAATTACTCCAAGGACGCAAGATCCTTCACAAGGCGCAGGGCAAACCCTTCCTGTAAACTCTGGAAAGTTGTTGGTCTTGTGTAATCGATCAAGAGCGTCCTTCCATTTGCCATGGTAAACCAGATCATTCCATTCAGGAATTAAGTTATTGACTGGGCAACCACTNGCCATATTGCTCAGAGTCATTCCCGTGTGGCAATAAGGGGTGCCACAATCCATGCATCTGGCTCCCTGTTGTTTTAACTTCTNTTCTTGAAAGTCTTCATGAATCTCATCCCAGTCTTTAATCCTATCGAGAGGAGGACGATCAGGTATTGGTGATCTGGTATGTTCTAAAAATCCTGTAGGTTTTCCCATAATTAAAATTAGTTGTAAATTAATGACCAGCTGCCACATTTTCTTCAAATGCAGCTTGTATGGCATCATCACCCTCTAAGCCACGATCTTCGGCCTTTTTTAGAGCATTGAGAACGCGTTCATAATCCTCGGGCATAATTTTTAGAAAATTGTTTAAAAAATCATTCCAGTTCTCAAGAATATCTTGNGCTCTTGCAGATGCGGTGTACTTATNATGCTCGGTAATTTTATCTTTAATAACTTGAATTTCCCGATCATTGCATTCAATGAGCGGGTAAACCTTCACCATTTCAGAATTCAATTTTTTNGAAACAAAATCACCATCCTCATCTAAGATGTAGGCAACTCCGCCTGACATTCCTGCTCCAAAATTTCTGCCGGTTCCACCCAAGCAAATAACGGAACCACCAGTCATGTACTCGCAACCATGATCGCCCAAACCTTCNACTACAGCGTGTACTCCAGAATTTCTGACACANAATCTTTCTCCTGCCACTCCAGCAATGTAAGCATNACCNGATGTGGCACCATAAAAACAAACATTGCCAGTTATTATGTTCTCGTGGGCTATGAAAGTTGAGTCTTCGGGTGGACGAACGATTACCTTGGCTCCGGATAATCCTTTGCCACAATAATCGTTGGTNTCACCAATAACGGTAAATGTCATACCTTTAGGACAAAAAGCTCCAAGACTCTGTCCCGCNGAACCAGTAAGATTTATGCGAATTGTGTCTTCAGGCAAGCCATCCGGACCGTTCTTACGGGAAACTTCCGCCCCTGTTATCGTACCTACTACACGGTCAGTGTTAACTATCTCAGAGTCAATTACGACTGGCTTACCATTCTCGATTGCAGGCTTGGCAGCTNCTAAAATAAGACGTTGATCCAAGGATTTTTCCAANAGATGATCCTGNTTCATTTGACAAAAGGTTCCCACATCTGGNCCAACATNAGGTTTATGCAAAATTTTAGAATAGTCCAANCCCTTTGCTTTCCAGTGATCGAGTGCGTTATTTAATTCAAGCCTGTCCACACGACCAACCATTTCATTAATAGTCCTGAAACCAAGTTTTGCCATCATTTCTCGCATTTCTTCNGCGACAAAATTCATGAAGTTGACAACAGCATCAGCTCCACCACCAAACTTTGCACGAAGACGCGGATCTTGCGTTGCTATACCAACTGGACAGGTATTCTTGTGACAAACACGCATCATTAAACATCCCAAGGTTACCAAGGGAGCAGTGGCAAANCCAAACTCTTCTGCACCCAACAGACAAGCAATTGCAACATCGCGGCCTGTTTTTAATTGTCCATCCGTTTCAAGCACGACTCGGCTTCGAAGATCATTGAGTAAAAGGGTTTGGTTAGTCTCAGCAACACCAAGCTCCCAGGGTGCACCAGCATGCTGAATCGAAGAGCGCGGAGAAGCACCCGTGCCGCCATCATATCCAGATACTAAAATAACATCCGCCTTTGCNTTGGNTACACCCGCTGCNATTGTTCCAACTCCAACTTCAGAAACCAACTTGACATTCACACGGGCATGCAAGTTAGAATTCTTGAGGTCGTGTATAAGTTCAGCCAAATCTTCGATTGAATAGATGTCATGGTGAGGTGGTGGGGAAATTAATCCAACACCAGGTGTTGTTCCACGAGTCTTGGCAATTGGAGGGAGCACCTTATGACCCGGCAGCTCACCACCTTCCCCGGGTTTTGCACCCTGAACAATNTTAATTTGTATCTCATCGGAATTTACCANATAGTAACTTGTAACTCCAAATCTTCCGCTAGCAACCTGTTTAATGGCAGATCTACGAGAGTCGCCGTTCTCATCAGGAGTAAATCGCTCAGCATCCTCTCCTCCCTCTCCTGTATTGGATTTACCGCCAAGGCGGTTCATGGCAATGGCTAAACTTTCGTGAGCTTCTTTGGAAATTGACCCGTATGACATNGCACCTGTTTTGAAGCGCTTCACAATTTCCGAAGCAGGCTCTACTTCCTCCAATGGGATGGAGTTATCACCAAATTTAAATTCCATCAGGCCACGAAGAGTGTACATTTCACGAGACTGATCATTAACGGCATCAGAGTATTCACGAAAAACCTGATAATCACCAAGACGAGTGGCTTTTTGTAATTTGTGTATTGTGGTCGGATTGAAAAGGTGTTTTTCACCGGANGCCCGCCATTGGTAAACGCCACCCGGATCAAGAGGTAGCGCCCTTTCATCAGGTCTTGGCGAAAAAGCAAAATTGTGTCGGTGTCTTGCTTCCGAGGCGATTGTTTCAATACCTATGCCCTCAACCCTAGATGCGGTATTGGTAAAATAATTATCAATGACGCTTTGGTTCAAGCCAATCGCTTCAAANATTTGTGCGCCGCGATAAGAAGCGATGGTGGAAATTCCCATCTTAGACATGGTTTTTATCACCCCATTTAAATTTGCCTTTAAGAAATTCTTGCANGCAACATCTGGTNCAAGGTCAAGATTTTCCTCGGAAATCATATATCGAATGGTTTCAAGACTAAGATATGGATTTATGAGATCAGCACCATATCCCAACAAAAGAGCAAANTGCTGGACTTCCCTGGGCTCACCAGACTCAACGACCAATGATACCTTAGTTCGGGTACCCTTACGAATTAGATGATGATGCAAACCAGCACATGCAAGAAGTGCTGGTATAGATGCCCTTTNAGTTTCAACACCACGATCAGAAAGAATCAAAATATTAGATCCATCAACAATTGCNTGGTCTGCAGTTTGGAAAAGGGATGCTAAGGCATTACGCAAATTTTTGCCTTCGGTGTCTTCCTGATCTGGGTCAAATAATGTTTCTATCAGGCTAGTCTTNAAACCTTCGGGAAGTTGTCCTTGTAATTTTGAAATCTCNATATCATCAACCAGAGGAGAATCGTATTTAATCATACGACAGCTGCTGGGACCAGGCTTGGTCAGATTTCCTTCTGATCCAATGAAAGTTATGGATGCAGTAACAATTTCTTCCCTGATAGGATCAATCGGTGGATTTGTTACTTGGGCAAATAGTTGTTTGAAGTAATTGTAGATAAGTTGAGACTTGTCAGACAATACCGCCAACGGCGAATCATTACCCATTGAACCAAGGGGTTGTTTGCCAGACTGAGCACTGGGTCCGATTAGGAATCTAAGATCTTCAAATGTATAACCGAATGCCTTCTGACGAGTAACAATAGAACTGAAGTCATCTGAGTANTTTAAATTGCAATCATCAATTTGATTNGACTCNACTAGAGCCTGATTAAGCCAGTCGCCATATCTTTCTTCACTGGAAATTTTTTTCTTTAACTCATCATCGCCGACAATTTTACCTTCCTCCATGTCAATCATGAACATTCGTCCAGGTTCCAGGCGACCCTTTTTGATTACTTTGGAAGTCTCAATATTAGATAAAACTCCAACTTCTGATGCTAAAATTACNCGATCATCTGAGGTGACATAATACCTAGATGGACGCAGCCCATTTCTATCGAGCACAGCACCNACNTGTACTCCATCAGAGAATGCGATGGACGCAGGACCGTCCCANGGCTCCATAAGGCATGCATGNAATTTGTAAAATTCATATTTGCATCGATCCATNNTTTGATGTTTTTCCCAAGGCTCGGGAATCATCATCATCATTGCGTGTGCAAGGCTTCTNCCTGAAAGAATTAAGAACTCCAGACAATTGTCGAATTTCTGGGAATCAGAACCATCNGCNCGAATGATTGGAAAAAGTTTATCCACATCTNTACCAAAGACTTCACTTGCTAACTGCATTTGTCTTGCNTANAGCCAATTTTCGTTACCTCTAACAGTATTGATTTCGCCATTGTGNCAAAGATATCTAAATGGTTGAGCCCTAGGCCAACTAGGAAATGTATTCGTCGAAAAACGGGAGTGAGTAAGGGCTAAAGCAGATTCCATATCAGGATCAGATAAATCCGGGAAATATTCACTCAACTGCTCAGTAGTTAACATACCCTTATAGACTAAAGTTCGAGATGAGAAGGAACTCGCATGAAAATCGGCATCCATCACATTTGAAGCATATCGGAGTCGGTAGGAAATCATCCTTCGCGCAAGGTATAGTTTTCTCTCAAATGGAAGCCCGCGTTCACAATCTTTGGGACGTTCAACAAAGAACTGCTGCATTCTNGGTTCACAAGCGGCTGATGCTTTNCCAAGAATGTTGCTTATCACTGGAACATCTCTAACGCANATTAANTTCAANGATAGCTCGNTTAAAACATCATCGATTACCTTTCTTTCCTTNCNAAAGTTTGGATCATCTTTGGATAAGTAAAAGAATCCTACACCATAANCCCCTTCAACAGGCAAGCCGATGGATTGCTCATCTTGGATAACCTTGCTGAAAAATTTGTGTGGTTTTTGAATAAATATTCCGGCACCATCACCAGTTATGGGATCACATCCACAACCACCACGATGATCTAAATTAACACATATTTCAAGTGCTCCTGATACAATATCATGAGACTTTCGTCCCTTCATGTCCACGATAAGTCCAATACCACAATTGTCATGCTCTCTTGATGGATCGTATAAACCTTGTTTTGGGGGTACTTTCATAATACAATAACATACTCTTGCACTGATGGTCTGCAAGAATTTGAACTATTTATTTTGAATTAGGACTTAAAACGGTCAAGGTTATAAGAAGAGTTACTAACGCTAAAAAANATTCTGCAATAGATTGCGGGCATTCGAAAAGAAAAACTGAAAATATTCNAAACTATTAATTTATTACAGAACTTTTAGNACACAGAAACATTTGCATTTCTGTAATAAAGGACATTTAATGGAACATATGAAAATAAAAGCCTATCTAAAACCCCACTGCGGATGGAGTATGGGTGTTCGAGCAATCATGGAGAAATACTCATTAGAGTATGAAGATCTGGATATCATTAACAATCGAGAAATATANGAAGAAATGGTAACCAAATCAGGACAACCACTCTCACCCTGTGTTGAGGTTAACGAAGTGATGCTTGCGGATGTCAGTGGCGAAGAAGTTGAAAATTATCTCTTGAGCAANAATCTCGTNCANGAAAATCANAATAAAACAGATGTTCCCACCAATTCACCATGCTCCGACGAAGAGCATGAGGCGATGAGACAAAAATCAACGGATAGTTCTCCCATCAGATTCTTNTAAAAAATGNCTTATGTAGTAACAGAAACATGTGTTGACTGTAANTTCACAAGTTGCGTTTCGGTTTGTCCTGTCGATGCTTTCCATGAAACACCAGATAGATTGTACATTAATCCGGAAACTTGCATTGACTGTAACGCTTGCATGGACGAATGTCCCGTTGAGGCAATCTATCCGGACATGGATGTGCCAGATGAACTTCAAGATTGGATAGAGCTTAACGAAAAAGCTGAAGACTACCCACAACTTGTTAGCCAGAAGGAAGCTTTGAAAGGTCCCAAATGCTCGGATCCAGATGCTGATCAATAAATCTGNCCANCNCCAATAGTTTAAGTCANTAATANNAAAGTATTAGTTAATTANAACTCAGGAATTGACTTATCNTACATGTGTTGACATAAAATATTTATGAAAATTAGGTTAGTTGATGCTAAAATTGCTCTCAAAATNTNAAGTGAAGAGGANTTAGAAACNTCTTCGCAAAATTTCTCTTTTTTCCTCTTCAAATCTGACGCAATAGTTAAAAATTCTTCTGGNATCACAGAAGCTAANTTCGGAGACTGCATTTTATATGCACCTGATGACTTAATTTCAATTAGTCCTGTCAAAAACGAAATTATCGTTGATCAATTAGTTTTCAAAGGATCTGATTCTTTTAGGCTTTTTTCAGGTNTAGAATTTGATACTGGTATGGTTTTAAGTCCTGTACAAACCTACTTTATCGANTCTAGCTTCGAGAAAATTATTAAGGAACACAAGGCACAAGACATCCANTTTGAGAAAATTGTTTCTATTTTGATTCAAGAACTATTTACCAAGATTTCTAGGTTTGTGAAGCAGGATTTTGTTCTTTCTCTACCCGATCACGCACAGAAACTTAGAGAGCTTCGTACTGATGTTCATGAGAATTTTTCCAACAGATGGACAATTGGGAATATGGCAGAAATAATGGGTCTCAGTTCTAGTAGATTCGCTTCACTCTACAAGCAAATCTTTAATATCAGCCCTACTGAAGATCTTATTAGAACCCGGATTGACCAATCAAAGAAAATGCTCTCATCCACCAAAGTAAGTATCAAGAGGGTATCATCTGCATGTGGTTTTGAGAGCGTNCATTATTTTCATCGTGCTTTCAAGAAAAGGATTGGCATGACTCCCAAACACTTTCAAAACAAAATGCTTTCGGATCAAGGTTCCGTCCCTGCTAATGAAAGTCCCCACTCACTTGACGCACTCTCTCTCGTGTCAGATTTATCTGGTACATTGGAAATCGTGGATGGTGAAATAGTCATTCATGGCAGTGATATAGAGTGGTCACTTTTTCTGGGTTACAGTCCAGAAGACTTAAAAAACAAGCCATTCATCAATTTTGTGTCTCCCGGAGATCTTTACATTGCTAATGAAGCAGTAAGCTCGATCGTTAAAGGAAAAAATGTTTTTAATGTTCATGTCTCGCTAGTCAGTAAGAATGGAGATTCACTACCAATCGATTTTTCAGCAGTTTCAAAAGGTAATTCCTTTTTTTGGTTTGTTAAAAAGGTTGTAATTGAGACATCTTAAATTGCATTCAATAGCTTGAAAAAANCGAAAGCATGAGATACTTGATATTGCGTGAGAATCTATTTTTTATACCTCTCTTTTCTTGTTTGTTGTAGTTTTATTAAACTTCAATCATCACAAAAAGTTTTATCAAATATTATTCAGCTCACTTTCGAAGGGAATCGTTCCGGTGAAGGATACTTTTCCGCATCTGGAAAAAAGATTTGCTTCCAAGCAGAAAACCATCCGGGAAATCCATATTACCAAATTTACACATTGAACCTCGATGATGGTGTTACACAACTTGTTTCTACTGGTATCGGAAAATCTACTTGTGCGTGGTTTCATCCCTCTGAAACTAAAATATTATATGCTTCTACTCATCTTGACCCCAAGTCACATGAGAAACAGAAACGCGAATTTGAACTAAGAAATTCGGGAACAAGCAGAAAGTACAGCTGGGACTATGACCCTAACTATGATTTGTTCCTAAACGACTTAAAAACTAATTCAAATAAGAGGTTAACCAGAGAATATGGCTATGATGCCGAATGTGCTTTTTCTCCAAATGGAGAAAAAATTGTGTTTACTTCAAACAGGCACCTTTACACCGCCAAATCAAATTCAACTAACAACAAAATCAATGAGCATTCTCTTTCCCGTTTTAATGAAATTTATTCCATGGATAGCGATGGGGGAAATGTTAAAAGACTAACTAACCATGACGGTTATGATGGTGGACCCTTCTATGATTCAACTGGAAAATACATTTGTTGGAGAAGATTTTCTTCAGATGGACATCANGCAGAAATTTACAGAATGTCCGAAGATGGCAGTNACNAGAAACGACTNACAAANCTGNGAGCCATGTCTTGGGCGCCTTTCTTTCACCCTTCAAACAAATATCTGATATTCACAACAAATCTTCAGGGTTTTCAAAATTTTGAACTTTATATAGTTGATTTTGAAGGGAAAAAAAAACCAGTTCGGATTACAAANAGAGAAGGTTTTGATGGTCTTCCTTCATTTTCCCCCGATGGAAATCTCCTCGCTTGGACAAGCAATGCCAATTCTAGCAAGAAATCCCAAATCTATTTAGCAGATTGGAATCACGAGAAAGCTATTGAAGCTCTATCTCAAGCCCCTTTGAGCGATTTTATAAAAGCTGAAAAGGGAATTTCATCANACAAGCAATCANTTGATTCAAATGTATCTGGACACATCAAGTTTCTTTGTTCTCAAAAACTCAATGGTAGAGCTACCGGNTCTATGGGAATGAAACTAGCTAACGCCTATGTTGCGGACTTTTTTGAAAAAAATAAACTTACNCCNTATCAGAAAAACACTTGGCATCAAAACTTCTCCTATTACAAGCATGCCACTATTGATGCTGAAAGTTACTTCAAAGATGACTCACACTCACAAATAATGCAAATAGGCAGTGAGTGGAATCCNTTGGCATTCAGCGATTCTGACGAATCAATGATCGATGAAATCACNTTTGTTGGATACGGATTACGATTATCGAAAAGAAAAAGTGNCATAGACTATGATTCTTACACCCATTTGGATGTAAAAGATAAATGGATAATGTGCATAAGAGGTCTACCCTCGGGATGGGATAAGAAAAAGCGCGAAAAGTATTTTTACGAATCGACCTTAAGGAAAAAAGCTTCCGTCGCCCGAGATTTAGGTGCAAAAGGAATAATTTTCATACAAGACTCAAATGTTACAAATACTCAAATTGCCAGGTTTGACGGCTCAACGAAAGAAAAGATATCGATACAAGCAATCTCGATAAACAATGGACTCAGAGATCAAATATTCCAAAAAAATAAGAAGGACTTCATCAAGATTTCGAAAGCTTTCGAAACGGGCGAGATTAAAATGGGGTTCAAACTTAATTGTGATTTAAAATACAATATAAGCATCACTCGCCATACGGGCACTTGTCAGAATACCATTGGGTTTTTTGATAACAATAACAATGGCAAACTTGACGAACCATTCATTTTAATAGGTGCACACCTCGACCATATTGGCATAGGAAAGCAATCCTCAAGGGCGAAGAAAAGTGATCAGGGNAAAATTCATCCGGGGGCAGACGATAATGGATCTGGGATAAGTGCATTGCTTGAAATCATAAGGTTACTACTCAATAACCCGAGTTATTACATGTCATCGAAATACGAGATTGCNTTTGCTACTTGGTCAGGTGAAGAAATAGGCCTTGTTGGCTCATCACATTTTTCAAAGGTTTTATTTGAAAAAAATAACCCTCACACTAGCAAATCTCCCATTTTGGCCTACCTCAACATGGACATGATTGGTAGAATGAGAGACAAAATGACCATACATGGCGTTGGGTCTTCATCTATTTGGAGAAAAATAATACAACAGGCAAATATCCCTGTNAGACTGAGCTTAAATTTACAAAATGATAGTCATATCCCAACAGATACTACCTCTTTTTACTCTAGAGGGGTTCCTATATTGAGTGCATTTACCGGTTTGCATGAAGACTACCATTCGCCAACAGATACAGAAGATAAAATNAATTATGAAGGTATTATTAAATGTTCTAAACTTTTCTCCAGAATNATTTCCATTCTAGGAAANGTNGAAAATGTTGATTATATAAGNCAAGAGACTCCAANAGGNGCGAAAAGNTCTAGATTAAGAGCGTTTCTNGGAACAATACCAAATTACTCTCAAACAGACACAAAAGGTGTTTTGTTNTCTGGAGTAAGCAAAGGAGGNCCAGCTGATAAAGCNTCACTGAAGGACGGCGACTTGATCATCAAACTTTCAGATAAAGAGATNGAAAATATTTATGACTACACGGAGGCCATTAGTGAGCTTACCCCAGACCAAACGGTAAATATTGTAATCATACGAAATAATAAAAGGCTATCACTGGAAATAACGCCGAAATCCAGATAATTTTCCAGTAATAGTTTTACTTTATTGCTGAGGTTTCCAGTTGTAGGTTCCTATGCCTGTTTTATTTAGACCCATTGGAGATGGCTCCGATCCATCAACTGAAAATATAACCTTTTCGATGTTAGAAGAATAACACCTGAAAGAAATTTCAAACGGAATNTCTTTATTCCAGCCATCGACTAGAGAATCAAATTCATGAAAAACATTGGGGGATTTACCTTCATCACAAATGATTAACTTATCCACAGGTCCAGTTGTAGAAATTTTTAGCATATAAGAACTTGTCAAATCAACTTTAGGTAAATCGGGCTTATTGCTTTCAAAAATTAAATTATCATTGCTGTTCGGCTCAGTCTGAGGTTTGTCTCCCGAAAAAGTATTAAATCCTAGTATGACCAGCAAAACAACAATGAACGCGATACTGGTAAAAATCAAAGGTTTGGTATAATTTCTGACTGAGGATTTTGGGTAAGAATCATGAGGTTGATTAGGGGCTACCCTACTCGAACCAACCTTTGTTTTTGCCACTGTGTTTTCTTGTGCAACCAATGAGCCTAATGATTTTTTAGTATTTTTTTCACCAGACTTACCAAGCTCTAAATTCAATTCAGAAACCATTGCATCTTGATCAAGACCAAGAAATTTTGAGTACAGCCTAACAAATCCCCTCAAATAAACTTCAGGTAAACTTATTGCATAATTACCAGACTCGATTGCTGAAAGATAATCCCCGCGTATTTTAGTGCTCTCNGAAACTTCCCTGAGGGATACTCCCTTTGACTTTCGAGCTTCTTCCAACTTTTGTCCTACAGGCATTTTTTTAGAAAATGAAAGTTAACTGATTTGGCAAGCGGAGAGTTTACAAATCCATTAGAATTTCTCTGCCTTGACCAGTTACGTCAGGGCCAACTATGCCCCGGTCTTCAAGTTCATCCATGATTCTTGCGGCTCTATTATAACCTATACTGAGTTTTCTTTGCAGATTTGACGTTGATGCTCTCTTAGTTGAACGAATAATTTCTATAGCTTTTCGTACCATCGGATCCTCGTCAGAATCTTCTCCCGAAGAACCTAGAACATCGTCTTCCCCGGCAGATTCAATCTGCTCTCTTACTTCTTCAATAATTTGTGGTGGACCGTTGATCTTTAGGTAATCGACTATGCCATTGATTTCATCATCACTGACAAATGCTCCTTGAGCACGAAGAAAAGTCGAACTGCCTGGCGGAATAAAGAGCATATCTCCCTTTCCGATGAGTGACTCTGCACCTTTCCCATCTAAAATGGTTTGGCTGTCTCGATAAGAAGCCACGCGAAAAGATATTCTACTCGGTAAATTTGCCTTTATCACTCCCGTGATCACATTCACTGAGGGTCTTTGAGTTGCAATTATTAAGTGAATGCCGGCAGCTCTTGCAAGTTGAGCCAACCGAGCTATGCCAGTCTCAACATCTGCCTGAGCTACCATCATTAAGTCGGCTAGTTCATCAATAATACAGACTATATATGGCAACTTGTTTTCAGGAATCTCAAGAACTTCATCATCTCTGGGTACTTCGATTGAAGAGAGTGCTGCCCTTTCCTCCGCAGTCATTTCCGCATCCAGGAGTTGAGCCTTTTCTTTTTCTTCCTTGTCCTTCAAAATTTTCGCATTGAAACCTGCAATATTACGCACACCCACCTTTGAAAATATTTGGTAACGTCTTTCCATCTCCACCAAAAGCCATTTTAAGGCTCCCGGAACTTTCTTTGGCTCTGTAACAACTGGGATAAGCATATGAGGCAAATCATTGTAGACCTTCATTTCTACAATTTTAGGATCAACCATTATAAACCTAACATCTTCAGGACTAGAGTAATAACAAAGAGAGGCGATTATTGCATTAATACAAACAGTTTTTCCTGACCCGGTTGAGCCGGCCACCAGTAAGTGAGGCATTTTGGTTAAATCAGCAACCAGAGCCCTTCCACTTGCTTCTTTTCCAAGAACTATTGGTATTTCTGCACCGGCTTCAGCCCACGCCTTAGATTGAAGAATTTCCTTTAGGCACACTGGTGCTGGTTTTTGATTAGGAACTTCTATTCCGACACAGCCCTTTCCAGGAACAGGAGCTAATATGCGAACGCTATCAGCCTTCAATGCCATCGCGAGATTTTTGTCAAGATTAGCAATTTTTTCGACTCTCACTCCAGCTGCTGGGTGAACATCATACCTCGTTATGACGGGGCCGGTGTGGACTTCTCCGAGTTCAATTTCCACCTTGAATTGAGCAAGAGTCTCTTTAAGGTTTCTTGCTTTTATCATGTGATCTTCATCTTCGTTGGTCTCTTCTTCCGGTGGGTCCATAAGAAGATCCAATGTTGGAAAATGATAATCACCTTTGCGTTCTGGAAAGAGGTCTCCTGCTTTTTCAGTCTTGGCAGCTCTGACAACCTTGAAACCATCCATTTCAACAATGTTTTCTTTTTCCGATGCCTTTGCACTCGAAAAATCTCCATTGTCGGAATCAGAATTTTCTAAAGGCTTACTTCCTCCATAATTATTGTCTCCAGCTTCAGTCTGGATTTGCTTANTATGCGAATTGTCAGCATCAATGACCTCATTGGTAGATGACTGCTTTTTCTTAGAAGAAGAAGTNGGGTGTTCCATGGAGCTCTCTGCAATTTCANCAGATTGACTTTTTTGCAGAGAAACATCCTCAAAAAGCAAATCATCTTCATTCTTTGAACCAAANAAATCAATTTTCCATTTTTTAGAATCAGACTTTGAAGGCTTTTCAGTCTGTTCATTGGAAACTTCTGCATTATTAGCTTTTTTGAANGTTAGCAGTTTTGCCGAAAATTNNGATAGTTTTGTAAGTGGATTCACAAAATTGAAATAAAGCCGAATGTGGAAGCACAGACCAAAAATTAAACCTGNAACTGAGAGTATGCTTGTACCTACATTACCAAGCCATACTCGCAAAAGTCCTGGATCCGTAAATGTGCTTTTGGCAGACTCAGTAAAAGGCATTCCTGAGTAGAGTACTGCACCNAGAGAACCGCCAGCACCATGCTCATAGAGCCCAGACTCAAAAATAGATGATTGATTCGATGTAAGAGAAAAACAATCTCGAACNTTAGCTAAAATGCAGAAAAATATTAGGCATCCAAATGTCGAAATGGCTTGCGTTAGTCTAACCCGAGTCTCGGTTTTCTTGTAAAAGCAAATTGACAAATTAATGAAAAGCCAAGGCAAGAACCATGATGACACCCCAAACCATCCATTAAAACTTCTNGCAATGAAAAGTCCTGTTTTACCCAAAACAGGAGAATCGCTNATCGTAGGTGAACGATGAAAATCTTCTGGATCGTAATCNNCTAGAGCAATNAAGCTAATTATGCCAAATAAAAATAAGATTACAGCAACAAGCTTATTTCTATAAGGAGATATTGAATTTAACTTTAGATCAGATTTACTCATCCAAACTCAACACAAAACAAGAACACAAACAACAATCGTTTACACATCCACACTTTTGAATTAAAAGATAAAGCGTGAGCATTTTCAAGTTTGAACCAATTTATAAGAAAAGGGTTTGGGGAGGGAAGCAGTTTGGCCAATTGTTTGATCCCAGTCTCAATCAAGAAGAGAAATTTGGGGAATCATGGAACATTGTGGACCGCGAGGAGGATCAATCAATTTGCAAATTAGATACAAATGAGGCCATAACAATTAGAGAACTGCTTGCAAGACGAGGCACTGAAATCATGGGGCCATCTTGGATTGAAGGTAAAAGGTTTCCAATCTTGATTAAGTGGTTGGATTGTCAAGAAAGACTAAGTCTTCAAGTCCACCCTCCTGCAGAATTAGCTCTAAAACTTGGTGGAGAACCAAAGACTGAAAATTGGTATGTAGTCAAAAGCTGTAATAATTCCGGTTTATTCCTTGGTTTTAATAAGGAAGTTTCCAAATCTCAGTTTGAAAAAGCTCTTAAAGAAAACAAGGCTGAAGAGTTCTGCAATCGAATCGAATCGAAGCCCAATGATTCTGTTTTGGTTAGAAGTGGGAGAATTCATGCCATTGATGCTGGAAACCTTATCCTCGAAATTCAGCAAAATTCAGATACCACATACAGGGTGTATGATTGGGGGCGAATGGGACTTGATGGAAAACCCAGAAAACTTCATATTCAAGAATCATTGGAATCAATAGACTTTCAAGACAACAACCAATCTGCTTTAAAAACGAGTAACAACCCCGGATTTGAAACGATTGCTGAATGTGAATATTTTAGAATCAGAAGATTAAATTTAAGTGCGAACGCCAAATACAAGATCAAAGAATCTTCCACTGAATGTGCAATATTAAGTCCATTCAAAGGAAAACCATTTTGCGAGAATCAGTTGCTTGAAGTCGGATCTTCCTATATTTCACCATATTCAAAATCTTGCGAGATTGAATCCGCGGAGCAATCATCCTTACTAATAACAGACTTTTTCTCACACTAAAGTACGCAGCTTAAATTAATATTTACTTTTTATTACAAATATCCTCACCGCCTTATAAACACTCATAAATAAATGGACCAAGAATCGGAAAAGATCAAAAGTAAAGAAGAAGAGCAAAACCCTGATTCCGAGGAGAGCATCGATAATAACGAAGATTTATCTGCTGAATCTGAAAATGCAGATTCCAAAACATCGAATCAGAACCTAAATAAAAGGGTTCAGGAAACATACTCAAAAAATGAAGATCTTCAAGATAAGTATGTCAGGGTTCTTGCAGACCTAGAAAACCTTAAACGCAGGCAAATCAAAGAACGTGACGAGGCAGTTCAAAGAACAAGATCACAAATAATGGGTGACCTTCTTCCATCTCTCGACGCTTTTCAAATGGGTATGCAAGAAGCTGAAAAGGATGAGTCCACAAAGAATATATTTGTTGGGATCTCTATGGCATTTAAGCAAATGGAAAATGTTTTGGGAGAATATGGTCTCGAAATAATAAATCCAGATGGCTCTGAATTTGACCCCAAATTTCATGAGGCACTGAGTTATCAGGAAAGTGATGATGTTAAAGAGGGTTTTGTACTAAAGACAATTCGGATAGGTTACAGAATCAAAGACAAACTACTCCGCCCAGCATCAGTCATAATTTCTAAAGGAAAAGAAGAAGGGGGGGATTAGATTTAAAGCATGTCAAATAAAGATTTTTACGAGGTTCTCGGGATTGATCGAAATTCCAGTCAAGATGAGATCAAAAAAGCTTATCGGAAACTTGCTATCAAATACCACCCAGACAAAAATCCTGGTGACGAAAAAGCAGAAGAAAAATTCAAGGAAATTTCGAACGCATTTGAGGTTCTAAAAGACGAAGAGAAAAGACAAAAATACGATCAATTTGGGCACGATGCATTCCAGGGTGGTGGAGGTTTCTCCAGGGGAGTTGATCCTTTTGACTTGTTCAAAGATGTTTTCGGCGGTGGCGGTGGCGGTGGCGGCGGTTTTGGCAGTATTTTTGACGATTTTTTTGGAGGTTCAAGCGGTGGGAGTGCAGCTGAAGGTAGCAGAGGATCAGACTTACGAGTAAGTGTATCGATTTCCCTAGAACAATCGGCAAAAGGCATTGAAAAGGAAATCAAATATCATCATCACGCTGAATGTACAAAGTGTGAAGGAAGTGGAGCAGCTTCTGGATCAGGTAAAGTTATGTGCTCTACCTGTGGTGGTATCGGCCAAGTCGCTTCAAATCAAGGTTTTATAAGTATAAGAAGGACATGTCCGACTTGTAGTGGTACGGGAATTATGATCGAGAAGCCATGTCAGTCGTGTAATGGAGATGGCAGAATCCGCAAGCAAGGGAAAGTGAAAGTTAAAGTTCCTCCTGGCGTAAGTCATGGTAATCGTCTCTGCTCGCGTGGAAGAGGAGATGCAGGATCAAGAGGCGGTCCTTCGGGTGATTTGTATGTAGACGTTCATATTGATGATCACCCACTGTTTGAAAGAGATGATGACGATCTTTTCCATGAGGTACAAATCCCTTTTGCACTTGCAGCGTTGGGTGGCACAATACAGGTTCCAACATTGGAAGGTAAAGTTGCGTTGAAGATTCCTGCTGGAACCCAATCCAACAAAACATTTAGACTCAAAAATCATGGCATGCCTAATCTGAGATATTCGTCAAGAAAGGGGGACTTATACATTAAGATATCCATACAAGTCCCCACCAAATTATCAAAAGACCAAAGGGAGTCTCTCATTAACTTCGCGAAATCATGCGGTGAAGATAATTTTTCGGATGATGAAGGATTTTTAAACAAAGCCAAAAAATTCTTTGAAAACGAATAATCGTTCAATTTCCGAATTGGAAACTGGCTTTTCAATAGAGGACGCCATCAGGGCAAGGAAAAGTGCTCGTATAGAAAAAAAATCTTTTGTTTTGACTAATGGATGCTTTGATCTTTTCCATGCCGGGCATGCATACAGTCTGAACAAAGCATCTGAATATGGTGATTTGCTCTGGGTAGGTATCAATTCCGATAAAAGTGTCAGAGAAATAAAAGGCGAACATAGACCTATAAACTCTCAGAAGGACCGCGGTTACTTGCTTAATTCACTAGAAGTAGTCGACGGAGTTTTTTTGTTTGATAAGCAAAACTTAGCAGATGAAATTCTGCTTTTAGAACCTGACACTTATGTGAAATCGACAGATTACAACTATGATTCAATGAACAAAGAGGAAAGAAATGCTTTAGAAAAAGTAGGTAGTAAAATCTTTTTTGTTCCATTGCTAGAAAAACATTCGACATCTTTAATAATAAGTAAAATTAAAGGTATGAATATTTAAATAAGACAGTGAATTGCGTTATTTTAGGATCAGGAAAAGGCAGTAATGCTAGGGCCATATTAGAAGCCTCGACTCAGCAGTTTTTAGGAAACACTAAGATAAAAGCTATTTTTTCTGACCAACCAGATGCCCAGATCTTAAGCATTGCTGATTCCTTTGCAATTCCTGCGAGACATCTAAGCTTAGATGAAGATTCAGCTTTTATTTCATCAGATGAATCAAAGGCTCTCTTTGAAATCATAAATGAGTACTCTCCCGATCTTATTGTTCTGGCTGGATTTATGAAAATTCTTCCTGTTGATTTCATTGATAAATTTCAAGGGCGAATAATAAACATTCATCCCAGTCTTTTACCCAGCTTTAAAGGACTTAATGCTATAAAGCGGGCTTTTGATCATGGAGTCAAAATAACCGGATGTACCGTCCACGTGGTCACCGAAAAAATCGACGATGGAAAAATCATTGCACAAGCTCCAGTTCGAGTGATGGAAACGGATTCCCTAGAAAGTGTAACTCAGAAAATTCATGCCGCTGAACATGTTTTGCTGCCCTCTGTCATAGCAAAAATTTCTCAGGAATATATCAAGCTTTCTCAATAAAAGCTCAATATTTGCATAAATGCTTAAAATTAAGGTTAAGCTTCATAAGAAATTCCTACTAGAAGCAGAAAACATACTCTTTGAAATAGCACCAAGTAATTGGATGCTTTTTTCAAACCGAAAGACAAAAGACTTGGTGCTGGAGGGAATCTTCGCCAACAAAAAGGAAGCTGATCATGAAATTATGAAGTTCCAAAAGGAATTTTCCGGAAATTTAGATGATGCTTCGATTAGTGAGATAGATAAGAGTTGGCAAAATGCGTACAAATTTCACTTTAAGCCTTGGAAATATAAAGGGTTTACCTTTATGCCTGAGTGGGAACGATCCTCATCAATAAATAATGGTGATGATATCAACATTTTTATTGATCCTGGAATGGCATTCGGAACGGGTACTCATGAGACCACTAGATTGTGTGCAGAATCCCTAATTGACAATTACGGTAAAAAATCTTCGTCAATCTGTGACTATAATTTCTTAGATATTGGTTGTGGCTCTGGCATCCTAAGCATATTGGCCCATTACCTAGGCTTTAATCAGATACATGGGATCGACAATGATGAAAATGCGATCCAAAATTCGCTTTACAATTCATCACTAAATTTCAATTGCTCCAACATCAAATTTGAGAAGCTCTGCGTGCATTCAATGAGAAAATCCACTTATAACTGCATAGTAGCAAATATACAATCAGATGTGCTCATTAAAAATGCATCAAAACTTATCTGCCTCTTGAAGTCCAACGGTATTTTAATTCTGTCGGGCATATTAAATTACGAAGCGGAAGATGTAAGTAAGGCATTTAATAAGGTCCTTGATTCATTTAACTTCGCATCAAAACAAAATCTTAGTGCAAAGAACGAATGGTGTGCAATTTTCTACGAGTTAATTTAAGGAAAAATAACCCCAAATGGAGTGTTCCTTATCCTTTTCGAAAATAGAGATTTAACTAAAAAAGTTAAAGACTAGCCGCCCAAATAGGTCAAAGCTCTAGGTATGGGAAGCGAGTAAAAAGCAAATCGGTCAATCTTGAGATTTTCAATTTCCTTTTGAATCGATTCCCTAATTAAATCGACATTGTTGGGACTTACTGATGTGTAAACCAAAGCCCATTCTTCATTTTGATGCTGTCCGTCTTCTGAATCCTCTGCATCAATCATGACACCAAAATTAGTACTCACACCCGGTGCACCAGCTTCAAGTATCGCATCATAAACTGTAGAGTATTGATCACGTGGTACAATACAATAGAGACCAACCAAATTCTTTAAAAACGTTGTTTTTAAAGCCTTAGACTTGGATTCGTCAGCGAGTATTCTCCAATCTTTTCCTCCCTTCAATTCATCAATTGCTGATATGATTTGCTCCATATTGGCACCATGTGCAGAGGACGAGATAGTGCTACTAACATTAATGAGACCTGAAGAAACGGGGATAGAATACATAAATCCACGACCTGGTTCCGTAATTCTTCCGGACCTTGCCATCTCAGCAAAAACATCATCGGCCTCCGATTTCTCGACTACGCACCAAACGAATTCTTTCTCAGGACCTTTGGTAATTCTAAGAAGAGGAATCTTGTCTCTTACCCCTCCGCCCTCTCCAAAGGTAACCGTTGGTCCAGGTGCACCATTCTCAAGCGCTGCTTTTGCAATATCATCAGCAATACCTTTTTCACAAATGCAGCAAATGGCTTCCATTTCAACTTTTCCAGTTGATGCCAAATCATCCCCTTCACCGATCTTAGTCGGAAATTTGGAAGCAATATGAGCATCATTACAGTCGATCGTAAAGACTGCACCAGCCCCTACTTTTTCAAGATTGCCAGCACTAACTGAAGCCTCTACTACTGAATCAATTAAATTATTGGGAACTAGAGTCTGCAGTAAAATTTGCTCAGGCGCGGGGGGAGGGAACATTTTCTGCAAAAACCCTCCATCACTTAGTATAGATCCTCTAGCAGAAATCTGAAAGATTCCTTTTGCACCTGCCTCTTCCAATGCCGAGGAAACTTTTACGAGGGATTCTTTAGGAAGAATTAAATTCAACAAAGAAACACTTTCTGATTTTGTTAAGTTATTCATATTATGCTGCCTCCGTTGTACCTAAATTATCATCTTCTGCCGCTTTCGGCTTTTTTCTAACAATTAATCCAACTGTGAGAACGGTAATAATCGGACCAATGGAAGCCAAGGCTAATACCCCAAATCCATCGATAGCTCCAGTTTTGGATCCAATACCCAAGCCCATGGCAAGAACCAAAGGCACGGTGATAGGACCAGTTGTAACGCCTGCACTGTCCCACCCGAAGTTAACAAAGTCCTCGCTGGAAAGAAATGTAATTAGAATTAGTATCGTGTATGGAGGGACAAGTAAGTACCAAAGGTCGAGGTTAAAGGCAATTTTGGCCACACCAGTTGCAATTCCAATTGCAACTCCAGTAGCAACTGTTTGCATTAACAGATTTTTCTTAAACGCTCCTACAGTTATTTTTTCTACCGTGGCTCCAAGTGCATTAAGAGCTGGTTCGGCAAGAGTTGCTCCATATCCAAGAATAAAGCCAAACAATATTGCGATGCATTTACCGGCGGTTGACGATGCAAACATAGGTTCTACAAATCCCTCTGAAGCCCATGGCTCGATTGCTGCAAAACTTGAAACTACATTTCCGCCCAATTGTTCTCCCAAGGGCGTTAATCCCAAAGAAATTCCAAGATTGAAAAGTCCCATTCCGACGACAGCACAAGCAATTCCAATTCCCAACTCGTCATAGTATTTAGGACTTTGTCTAAGACCAACTACTAGAACTAGTAACAATATTGAGCAAAGAGGAACAATCGCCCAAATGGCACCTTCTATAGCTCCTCTATCCTGGTCTGGGCCATTAAGTTCAGCATTAGGATAACTTTCACCTGGCTTATTGTACACTGTATTTCCTTCTTCATCGATCGAATATATATCTTCTCCCGGATCAAGAATCCCATTACCATTGGCATCTTCTTCGGGCTTAAAAAGGTTGGGGAAGAAATCGAAGTTATTCGTCATCGCAGCGAGAATCTCAGTGTTCGGATCCCAAACTTCATCTGGTGTGGAAACGCCTTCCTTGACAATGATTGATTGGGTGGAGGCAGGTTGAACGATGGAACGAGATCCATTATCATCTTCGTCAAGCGGGGTTGCATTAAGGGAATCTCCTGAAATTTGAGTCTTTAGTGAGAAACCCTCAGGCAAGTTACCAGATTCGCTTAATGATATTCTTACCTTTGCTAAGTCTTCGGCAGAAATTGTACGGGCCATATCACTACCTGTGGCACTACCAGCTGATTCCAATCTCCTTTTTGCAACAACATCACCAAATCGCTGAAGATCAGGGTCATAGTTTTTACCATATTCACCAGCATTTTTATGCCATTCCGCCTCTGAATAGGTAGCACTGTAATAATCATCATTGGTAAAAAGA
>NZKO01000020.1 GCA_002692535.1 Opitutia bacterium | reverse complement strand
TGATCCATCTTGTTGTTGGTTACTTCTGTACGAAAATTCTCTGGAAAAAGATATTCATTGCCTGATGAAGCCAAAATTCCAGCTTCAAAAATTTCTTTACGGGTTTTATTGCAAGGATAGATAAATCCTTTTTCATACAATATCTTTAGAATTTTGGCATAAAGATCGGATCGCTTGCTCTGTTCATAAGGTCCAAATGCCCCTCCAACATCAGGGCCTTCGTCCCAATCCAACCCCATCCCCTTGGTATCTTCCAAGCACGCATTTCCAAATTCCGTCGCACAGCGGGAAGGATCAAGATCATCCATCCGAAATACCAGTTGCCCACTGTTTTCTCGGGCTCTTTCCCAGGCAGTAGAAAATGTGCGAATATGACCCGTATGTAAAAATCCGGAGGGAGTAGGTGCCAATCTTCCACGATATTCAGTTTGTGCTTTCTCCTCGCCCATTTTTATAAAGTACGATTTAAATCATAAAAACTAAATACGAGAAGGAAAAATTCCTTTGGTAATTAAATTACAATGAATTTCAAAGAACTGGGTCTGTGCCCTCCCCTACTAAAAGCAATCGAAGAGATGGGTTACGAGGAACCCACACCGATTCAAGAAATGTCAATTCCACCCGTTTTGGAAGGACGAGACTTGGTCGGTTCCGCACAGACGGGAACAGGGAAAACTGCGGCTTTTGCCCTCCCTTGTATTCACAGACTTGGGAAACATGGTGCATGCCGTGCCCTTGCATTGGCACCAACTCGTGAACTTGCCATTCAAATTGAAGAAAACTTCAATAAATATGGGAAGTTTCTCGATCTTCGCATGGCTCTTTTATACGGGGGCGTGAAATATGGAAAACAACTTGAACAATTAAAGAATGAACCGGACATCATCGTGGCTACCCCCGGAAGATTACTTGATCATCTGAGCCAGGGAAATTTGAGCCTTAAGAAAATTGAAATTCTAATTTTGGATGAAGTCGACCGTATGCTAGACATGGGATTCATTGAAGATGTTACGCGCATAATCAATAAGACTCCCAAATCCAGACAGACTCTCTTTTTCTCCGCAACCATTCCAGATTCGGTAAGAAGGCTTTCCAAATGGGCACTCCAAAAGCCTGCAGAAGCTAAGATCGACATAAAAATTTCAGCTGCAGATACTGTAAGCCACGCATTGTATCCAGTACCTGCCATACAAAAATTTGATCTTCTCATTTCTCTCATTAAAAAAATTGAGTTTGATAACCTCATCATCTTTTTTCAGACACGCAGAGGAACCGATAAGATAAGCAGATGGCTTACCGAACATGGAGAATCCGTGCGAGTTTTGCACTCCGACCTAAAACAAAGAGACCGGTCTAAGGCTTTAGAAGAGTTTAAGGATGGAAAAGTAAAGATCCTGTGTGCGACTGATGTTGCCTCTCGCGGATTAGACATTTCCAATGTCACCCATGTAATTAATTATGATGTGCCCCAGCACTCCGAGGACTATGTGCATAGAATTGGTCGTACGGGTAGAGCAAAAACTGAGGGCGAAGCCTATACTCTTTGCAAACCTGAAGAGCTTTCTTTGGTCGATTCAATTGAAAAACTTTTGGGCAATCCTCTTCCTAGAAAGTTCGTCGACGGCTTCAGTTATCGAGATGAACCATCAAGTTTGGCACCTGCAGCACCGCAGGTTTCAAAAAAGAGGAACCGAGGATTTGGTAAACAGGTTTCTTTCGGTGGTCGCAGAAGAAGGTAAGAGCGACTAACCAATAAAAATTTAGTTTAAGAACAGAACTTTACTCCAGATCGTTGGGAATCTCTGGATCTGTAGACAAATCATGGGTGGACGTTGTTCGAATTCTCTCCGCTTTAGAAGGCATATCTAGCAAAGTGCGTACTGGTACCGTAATGACTTGAGTGCAAGATGAAAGTACTGTTATTGACAATAAAAATAGGAACTTGCACATATTCTCTTAAGATACTAAATCGGTCGCCTTAGCAATCAACTTTTTCTTGTGTCAGATCATTTCTTTCAATTTCAATTCTTTCTGATTTCTGCAGGTCATGCGAGAGGAGAAATGAACTGGATCTTTTTTTTGTTTCCTTTCATCGCTGCACTCATTGGTTGGGCAACCAACTTTTTGGCAGTCAAAATGCTTTTTCATCCAAAAGAATCAAAGAAAATACTTTGTTTTACCTTTCACGGGGTATTCCCAAAAAGACAAAAGGTTCTGGCGGAAAAATTGGGTCAACTGGTCGCAGAAGAGCTATTTTCCATGTCGGACATTTCGGAAAAAATAAAAGGTTTTGCCACCAGCGAGGAGGCAATGGATGAGGTGGGTAAAAGAATAGAAATGACTATAAGGGATAAATTAGTAAAAAGTTTTCCTATGCTGGCCATGTTCTTGAGCGACGACATGGTTGAAAAGGTAACTGGACTTTTTAAAAGTGAGCTAAAGGATTTTTTGGCGGAGACATCAAGAGGGTTGGTAGGAAAACTTGAACAGAACCTCAATGTGCAAAAGATGGTTCAGGATCGTGTAAATTCATTTTCTACTGAAAAATTGGAACATTTGCTTAATGATTTGATGAAAAAAGAATTTCGATTCATAGAAATCGTNGGNGCTGTCTTAGGTTTCCTCATNGGCTGTTTTCAATTAGGGCTTTCCTTACTTGCAACTTAAAGCCATNTTGTAGTTTCACTTCCGGTGAATTGCAAACAACAACTATTATCCATCTTTNAAATTAGTGTNCTCACTTGATCAGATCCCATGGNGGAGTATCCAANAATTATGGATAAATTTTGATATGAGATATCAATGGATAGGACTATTGGTTGTTATTTTCATTGCGGTTCCTCTGTCTTATCTACTTTTCCATTTCACCNAGAGAAGATTTCTTAAGCCNAAAGATGATCTAACAGTCTCGCTCTGGAAACAGAACTCGCTTAGGCTGATTTCGCCATTCATTTTCCTGATTCTGACATTGCTCTGTATGTCAGGATTCAGATCCTTTAACCTTCCCACCGATGACCTCATCAAACCAGCCTTTAACGTATCTTTTGCGTGGATGGCATACCGTCTGGTCGGAATCTTCACAACTAATCGTGCTTGGTTAAGAACTATTGCCGTCTTTTTGTTCGGGCTAGCTGCTCTCCAAAGTTTCGGAATTCTCTCCGTTACCTTAAATTTTTTGGAAATGATCTCCTTTCAGTTTGGAGAAAGGCAAATTTCCGTCCTAGATCTCCTTAACGGGATCGGCATTCTTTTGCTTCTACTTTGGGGCAGCTCATTGATTGGAGGCGCTGGCGAAAAGAGAATCAAACAGTTACCTCATGTACCGCCATCTCTTCAGGTTTTATTTGCGAAAGTATTTAGAACAATTCTGGTGGTGATGAGCTTTGTCATNGCCTTGTCCACAATTGGGCTAGACTTATCATCATTTGCAATACTTGGAGGAGCGATAGGTGTAGGGATAGGTTTCGGATTGCAAAAAGTAGTCTCAAATTTGGTCAGCGGACTAATATTGCTCGTTGATCGTTCAATTAAGCCAGGTGANGTNATTGAAATTGAAGGAACATACGGNTGGATCAATTCGCTAAGAGCACGGTATGCTTCAGTAATTACTAGAGACGGAAAGGAACATTTAATCCCTAACGAGGACTTGATTACCAATCGCGTAATCAATTGGTCATTCAGTGACCGCAACGTTCGGGTTCGAGTTCCCATAGGCATTTCCTACGAAGCAAACCCTCGAGATGCAATTCAACTTTGCCTAGATTCGGCAAACGCATCGAGCAGGACATTGCAAAATCCGGAAGCGAAATGCCTAATTACTGGATTTGGTGAAAATTCCATCGATCTCGAACTTCGATTCTGGATAGATGACCCCTCCAACGGNGTCGGCAATATTCGCAGTGAAGTGCTCATGGGGATCTGGGACAGATTNAAAGAGAAAGGGATTGGAATTCCATTTCCTCAACGAGATGTTCGAATTATTCACCAAAAACCTTTCGTGGANCTGCCCGAAAGCGAATAATTAGATTCAANCCTTGNGTTTCCTATCCATGCTTGCAAATCCAGACAAATAAGGTTTTAATACTCNCTTTTTTTATTATGCTCCATTCTGATCTACTTCCTCTGTTACAAACTTTAGCAATGGCACCTCCANCCGGTGAACCCGGTGGTGGAGGACTTATGGGATTCTTGCCTATGATTCTTATTTTTGTTGCTTTCTACTTTTTGCTGATTGCACCACAAAGAAAGAAACAGAAACAGCACCAGAAGATGATCAACGCCTTGGAAAAAGGTGATAATGTTAAAACAATTGGTGGTGTCTTTGGTAAGGTCACTGGTGTCAAAGATGATCGAGTTGTTATTCAGATAGCCGATAACGTAAAAGTTGAAGTCGCCAAGGAGGCGGTATCTGAAAAAGTCGATTAAGCAAGATTGATTTCTGGCTCTTCCCACTATCGGGAAAAAACATAAAGCATTATGAATAAGAATCAGGTTTGGAAACTTTTTTTCGTTCTTCTAATTTTACTTATCAGTTTCGGACTGATTTCCCCCTTCGAAGATAGGGAACTTGGGGAGTATGCTCTGAGCCAAGTCACATCCGATGCGAATGCCTCCAATCATCTTGGCTATGAAACATTTGAGGAAGTTATAGACACTTTGCGGCAACAAATTCCGGAAGGACAAAAAATTGATTTTGGCACACTTAGAGATTTCGGTACAAGTAATAATTTGGACTATTCGGCATACTTTGAATCTCCACAAGGCGTTTTTGGCACAATTGCATCCCGTCTTGCACCCGCATTGATCAAGCCTGGAATTCGTGCAAGCCATATTAAAGACCGCGAAAGGCGCAACGAGGCTGTGCTCCGCTCCTTACTGAGGGGGTCGCAAGCTGCAATCAAGAAAGGTTTAGACCTACGTGGCGGGATTGCCTTCACTATGGAAGTAACTGATTTAAACGAAAGTGAAAACAGTCTGGAGGGTGGAGTTTCTCCCATGGATAAAGTCGTGGAAATCATGAGCGAACGACTGAATGCATTTGGCGTAGCTGAGACGCTAGTCCGTAAAAAAGGAGACCGAGCGATTGAAATTCAAATCCCCGACCGAACAACCAAACAAGACCCTGGTATGGTAGAGGATTTGCAAAAACCTGCAAAATTGGAATTTCGTATCGTTAATGTTGATTCTAATGCACGTCCCCCTCAAACTGGAGAAGAGTGGACAGATGATGAGGGAATACCTTATGTTGCGATGTTAAGAAGTGATGCCGAGCCCAATGAACGAGCAATATGGGTAAGACGCTTATGGTCCGCAGATGGCGAAATCATAGAGAAAGCTTACCCACGCCAAGATCAAATGGGCGGATGGGAAGTTGGATTGGACTTCACATCTGAAGGTGCGCAGATTTTTGCTGATCTTACCGAAAGTGTAGCTCAAATGTCCGACCCAGTAACAGGTCAACCAGGTAGAATGGCAATCGTTTTAGATGGTCAGTTAGAGAGTGCACCTTCCGTTAGGCAGAAAATTGACGGTGGAAGTGCGGTAATTGAGGGAAACTTTAATCAACGCGAAGCCAAAATGCTATCAGACATTCTCAACAACCCCCTAAAGGTGTCACTCAAAATTGGTGAAAAATATGAAGTATCACCTACTCTTGCCTCNGGGGCGCTAAACAGCAGTTTGCAAGCATGTNTGGTTGGAGCACTTCTNGTGATAATATTCATGGTAGTTTACTACAGTGCGGGTGGGATTATAGCTGTATTTTCTGTCGGCACCAATGTACTACTGGTTATTGCCTGTCTGGCTGGAATTTTTCAAGCAACCTTCACACTGCCGGGAATGGCTGCACTTGTACTGACAATAGGTATGGCAGTAGATGCAAATATCCTTATTTTTGAAAGAATAAGGGAAGAGCTCAAGTCAGGTAAAAGCTCTGAGAATGCTTTGCTTGGCGGATATGAAAAAGCATTCTCTACCATTATTGACGCAAACTTCACTACCTTAATTACTGCGAGCATCTTAATTTGGCTTGGAACCGGGCCCGTTAAGGGATTTGGAATTACTCTTGCCATCGGTATCGTAACATCCGTCTTTTGCGCTCTTTTCATCAGCCGCTTACTTCTTACAGTCTTGCTAGCTNCAGGAGTTAAAAACCTCATCAGCCTAAAAGCCATCGAAAAGAGTAACGCTAGGGGTGAAATCGACTTTCACAAATACCGGAAATTAGCCTTTTTCATATCATGGGTTGTAGTGGCAGTAGGAATAGCATCGATTTACTTAAATAAAGAAAAAATATTGGGGATAGATTTTCGTGGGGGTGAAGAAAGCATAGTTTCATTCGGAGAAATGATTGATGCTGGTGACCTTGATGAAACATTTGCCGCAGCAACAGAAATTGGTGAAGTTCAGCATGTTTACCGATCAGAAGTTGGTTCTGGTGAAGAAGCATCGCGNCTTGTGCTNCAAACAGAAGTGGGAAAAGGCAGGGAAGNCATTTCACTTCTTCAATCCAAGTTTCCATCTGCAAATTTGGTTGAACAAGGTCTCAGTAATATTGGAGCTTCTGTAAGCGACCAAATTACCAACGACGCCATTTCGTCGGTTTTAGTCGCCCTCATCGGCATTCTTTTGTATGTGGCTATCAGGTTTGAAATGGGATATGCCATTGGAGCAGTTGTTGCGACTGTTCATGATGTTCTTATGACGATCGGTCTTTTTGTTTTGTTAGGTACAATCTCAGGAGGTACCCTTTGCTCCGGTCAATTCACTGCCCCGATGATTGCCTCGATTCTCATGATTGTTGGTTATTCAATCAACGATACCATTGTTGTTTTTGATCGTATTCGNGAAGAACTNGAGCTTAATCCAGTGACCAACTTGCGAAAAATTATCCTGATCGCGATTAATCGAGTTTTATCGAGGTCGATAATTACNAGTTTTACCACTCTATTGGCAGCAGTTTCTCTGTGGATTTTTGGAGCTGGTATAATTAATGATTTTGCCTTTGTTTTCGTGATTGGAATTATTACTGGAACTTTTTCATCCATTTTCATTGCAAGTCCCATTTTCTTCTTCTGGCACAAAGGTGACCGCAAACATGTCGANGAGGGCGAAATCCTNCCCAAGTACGACTGGCAAACATCCACCTCGAAATAATTAATCAATAAAAGCTGANATTGAANTCCTCCTGNCGTGATTTGGCAGGAAAAATCATNTGACCTAAGTGTTGCATCTTTGTTGGANGAAAAGAGTGCTGTTTCTCCNATNATTGCTANGTTACTTTCGATAAGGAATGTTTCAACTTTTCTAGATACNAGTAATTTTCTNAACCCGAAANTGGCTCATTTAAGCGACCCNTTTGAAATCCCTCAAATGNTAAGAGCANTAGAACGNATTAAACNAGCTCTTGTGAATGAGGANCCTATTCTATTGATTGGTGATTATGACGCAGACGGAATCTCATCTGTAAGCATATTACAAAAAGTTCTTTTGGAATTAGGAGCTAATTCCGCATATGTCATACCCCGAAGAATAGATGAAGGTTATGGACTAACAATGAAAGTTCTAAGCAGAGGACTGAAGGAGAATGATGCATCACTAGTTATTGCTCTGGACTGTGGCACAAACTCCAAGAAAGAAGCCGTCTTCCTCGAAAAGTCGAAAATTGATCTTATTGTTGTTGACCACCATAAGGCAAAAGATGAGGTCTCTACAATTCCCATTATCTTAAATCCACATCTTATGCAGGAGAGCAAATCTCCTTGGTATAACCTATGCACTGCAGGACTGACCTTCAAACTTGCCCACGGTTTGATCAAAANCCTAAAAATTCAAAGCTCTCCTTTAGCGGATAAGATAAACCTAAGGGATTTTCTTCCACTTTGTGCCATTGGGACGGTAGCAGACTTGGTGCCTTTGCAACATGAAAACAGGATTATTGCGAAGTTCGGATTAAAACATCTAGCTCATAATCCATCTGAAGGCATCAAAGCCCTCTTAAATGAAGGTAAAATTGATCGAAACACTTGTCCTAAAAGTGAAGATATTACNTTTAAACTGGCCCCTATGATTAATGCGTGTGGAAGGATGGACGATCCGACTGTGGCAATCTCACTATTTCTAGAAAACGACTCCAATAAATGCCGCACTTTGGCCCAACAGATGAATCAATATAATGAACAACGAAAGTTCATTGAAGCCAAGCTCACTGGTGAAGCGGAAAAACAAGCCAAAAGCCGATTCGCGGATGAGCCTGCTGTAATTGCNACAGGAAGTGGTGATTGNTGGAATCCTGGTGTTGTTGGTATAGTTGCAGGTAAACTTGCAAACTCATTGTCNAAGCCTTGTCTTGTATTGGCAAAATCGGATAACGGGGAGTACCGCGGATCAGGTCGTGGAACAAAGGGGCTCGACCTTGTTATGGCACTCACCGCTTGCAAAGATTTGCTTTTACACTGGGGAGGCCATCCAGTTGCTGTTGGCCTTAGCATAAAGGAAGATAACCTAAAAAATTTCACCGAAAGATTTATCACTGAAGTAAGTAAACAGATTGGTGAAACTCCTTCAGAACCTGTACTTGAAATAGACTCGTTCATTAATCTAAATGAACTCGAAGAAAAACTTTTACATGAAATAGAAAAGCTTGCCCCATTTGGGCAGGGNAACCCTGAACCTATTTTTGGTATCGAAAAAGTCAGATTACATGGACGACCAAGAAAGGTAGGCAAAGGGCATTTCCAATTTTCAATTTACAACGGGGTTGAAGCCGTTTCCGGCATTGCTTGGAGAATGGGTGACGATATTCCACCTGATGATAAAGATATTGATATTGCCATTCGTCTTCAATGGAATCTTTGGAATCAAAGGAAAAAGCTTCAAATGGTCATGGAGTCTTGGAAATATCATTGATTCGAAAATCTTCCATTGATGGAGAAATTAAGGATTCACTTCACCATCAATCATTGAAATAGCCTCCTCTACGCTCAACCGAATCTGTTCTGTACTGTCTCGATTTCTTACCGTCACAGAACCGTCACCCTCAATTGTATCAAAGTCAACTGTGATACCAAAAGGAACACCTGCCTCATCAATTCTTCTATATCTTCTACCAATGGCACCAGACTGGTCGAAGACTACATTCCAATGTCGTTGCATGAGTCTGTAGATATCTTGAGCCCTTTCGACCAATGGAGGTTTGTTTTTTACAAGCGGAAAAATTCCTGCTTTTATGGGGGCAACCCTTGGATGAAATCGAAGCACTGTACGCCTCTCTCCTTCTATCTCGTCCACTGCGTATGCTGAACAAAGTACAGCCAAAAAAGTCCGATCGACCCCCAAACTGGGCTCAATAACATGGGGCAAGTACTTTTCCTTTCGCTCTTCATCAAAGTATTCAAGATTTTTTCCTGAATGTTCCTGATGCTGGGTAAGGTCAAAATTTCCTCTCGCAGCAATTCCTTCGAGTTCATGCTCCCCGAATGGAAATTTAAAAGTTATATCCGTACATGCCTTTGCATAGTGAGCAAGTTTGTGTTGAGGATGAATTTCTTCCCCTAAGCAATCAGATGTCAAACCAATGGAAGAGAACCAATTTTTGCGGGTACTTATCCATTCGGTATGGTATTTCGGCCAAGAATCATCTCCTGGAGGAATAAAATCCTCAATTTCCATCTGCTCGAACTCTCTGGATCTGAAAATGAAATTCCTTGGAGTTATCTCATTTCGAAAGGCTTTGCCTATTTGAGCTATCCCAAAAGGAACCTTGACCCGACCCGTATCGACAACATTCTTGAAATTAGCAAAAATTCCCTGAGCAGTTTCAGGGCGCAGATAACATAAAGAAGACCCATCGCGCAGGGCTCCAACATGCGTCTCAAACATCATATTAAAATCCCTTGGGGGTGTAAGTGAACCAGACTTACCGGTTGCCGGTGAGGGAACTAATGCCTGTTCTTCCGAACTAAGCTCATCGTACGCTCTTAATTTGACAGGCTCCAAGGTTCCCTGTTTGGCACTCTTTCTTTTCATCGACTCAGCCATTAATTGCGCGTCAGTTTGCATTCTTTCCGACTCGATCAGCGAAATCCAACCCAAGCAATCACCATCTACAATTACTTTTGATGCGAATAGTTGATCCGCCCGGTACCTCATTTTCGACTCCCTACAATCAACCATTGGGTCAGTGAAACCATCAACATGACCAGAAGCCTGCCAAACTTTGGGATTCATAATGATACCGGAATCCAAACCAACCATATCATCCCTCCTTCGGACCATGTCCTGCCACCAAGCATCCTTAATATTCTTACGGAGCTCAACACCAAGTGGGCCATAGTCGAAAAAGCCGTTTAAACCACCGTAGATTTCTGAAGATTGAAATACAAAGCCCCTTCGCTTTGCGAGAGCAACAATTTCATCGAATTGGGAAACTTCTTTTGCCATAGGAGACCTTAGATAATTAAATATTGACTTTGTCTCAACCAATAAAGAGAAAACACGAAATCAATTGACTCCCATAGAAAGTGATATTCAAATGAATGAATGCAAATCAACAAAAGTTTTTTAAAAATAATCAAGAGTTTAGTCATTCTTTCAATTTGCATATTTATGTCCTCCGGTTGCAGATTTATTCCAAATCCAAAAAAATATTTTTCTAAGGATTTCAATGCAGCAGGAGCAATAACTCACTCCAGAAACTCTTTTGAACCAGTGGAAACAGGAACAATCCGCCTCAAATCAAACGAAATATGGAATCGAAGAGACTTCTCTGGTGATAAAACTACCCTACTTTGGGGATTAGTTACTTACACTGATTATTAAATTCTNGTTTACTTAATTAGAATTATTCTAATTAAACTTGCGATTGAAAAATGCACAGCTATNATGNGNTNNGTGANNCNAACTTCAGAGAAATTCAANTCCAATCAAGCTTTATCCTTTCNNTTAAAAGAGAAAGGACTCCGTTCCACGAAACAGAGATTATGTGTTTACGATGTAATTCTGGAAAAGAGAGATCATCCTACGGCTGACGATATTTTCTTAAGAGTTCGCAAAAAACTTCCAAAAATTTCCTATGCCACAGTTTACAATTGCCTAGAAACTTTTGTGGATTGCGGNTTGGTTAAGAAAATAAATCTGGATAGATCTTCATCTCGTTACTGTCCTAACCTTTCTCCTCATGCACACTTCAAATGCACAAATACCGGCAATATTATTGATCTGCCAATTGACGATAGTACATTAGATTCCTTAGAATCGATTTTGCCNAAAGGTTTTTCACATACCGGTTTTGATTTATCATTTCACGGAAATTCTCCCATAAACAATTAATTTNAAAAACTAGTGAGTACACTTAAAGTACATAATCTTTCAGTATACATCGAAGACAAGCCCATCCTTAACGATTTTTCTCTCGAAGTACCAAGTGGAGAGGTTCACGCCATTATGGGTCCGAATGGAAGCGGAAAAAGCACTTTATCCAAAGCACTCGCTGGTCACCCAAGTTATGTCGTAAAAGAAGGTACCGCAGAATTGGATGGCAATAATTTCATTGGCTTGGAGCCAGATGAAATATCCAAAGCTGGTCTATTTCTAGCTTTCCAGTACCCAATCGAAGTTCCTGGCGTTAGTATTGCGAACTTTATACGCGCTGCCATACAGTCCAGAATAGATGACAGTAAATCATTCAAGGCAGTTGATTATTACAAGGAACTTTACAAGAAAATGGATGAACTAGGAATAGACCGAAAGTTCACTTCCCGTTCGTTAAACGATGGTTTCTCTGGAGGCGAAAAAAAGAGGTGTGAAATCCTTCAAATGGCAATGATTGACCCTAAATTCTGTATACTTGATGAAACCGACAGTGGATTGGATATTGACGCACTTCGCGTAGTTTCTGAAGGGGTTAATGCTATGCGTAATGAAAATAGAGGCTTTTTAGTTATTACCCACTATCAAAGATTACTCGACTATATTGTACCAGATAAAGTTCATGTTATGTGGGATGGTAAAATCGTCCGATCAGGTGATAAAGAACTCGCGAAAGAATTAGAAGCGAAAGGTTATGATTGGATCAAAGACGAACTTGCAGCCTAAATTTGCTAAACCTTCATCAATAAAATGATAAATCCGAACCCAATCCAAGTAGATCGTGAAAAAGGTAATTTTCACTACAATACAGAATACGAATTTGACGCAGGAGTTGGTCTATCCGAAAAGGTTGTAAGATATATTTCTGATGTAAAAAACGAAGAAGAATGGGTAAAAGATTTTCGCCTAAAAGCTCTCAAGACATTTGAAAAGAAAAGAATGCCTACGCATTGGGCTTCGAGAGATCTGGAAAATATAAACTTTGATGTAATCAGGTATTATCTGTCGAAGGGTCAAATGCCAAGTCGTACTTGGGAAGAAGTTCCGGATGATATAAAGCAAACCTTTGAAAGGTTGGGGATACCCGAGCAAGAACGCAAGTTCTTGGCTGGAGTTGAAGCACAATTCGACAGCGAAGCAGCATATTCCAGAATGAAGGATGATTTGTCCGATAAGGGAGTAATTTTTGTCGGTTCCACAGAAGGGCTTAAAGACTACCCTGAAATTTTTCAAAAGTGGTTTGGTAAGGTAATACCCACTTCAGATAATAAATTCTCGGCCTTAAACAGTGCCGTATTCAGCGGTGGTAGCTTCATTTACATTCCACCGGGCGTCAAACTAGAGCAACCCCTCCAGGCATATTTTCGAATTAATGCAGAAAACTTCGGGCAGTTTGAAAGAACTTTGATCATTGCAGATGAAGGTGCTGATGTCACCTACATGGAAGGTTGCACTGCTCCTAAGTTCGAGACTTCAACCCTTCACAGTGCAGTGGTTGAACTTGTCGCCTTGAAGGGTGCCAAAATCCAGTATGTTACCGTTCAAAATTGGTCAAACAATGTTTTTAATCTCGTTACAAAGCGTGCTATGGCTCACGAAGAATCAGAAGTCCGTTGGATAGATTGTAATATTGGGTCACGCCTAACAATGAAATATCCTGGGGTTGTTCTTAGAGGTAGAAAAGCTCGTGGTGAAGTTCTTTCAATCGCTATGGCAAACGATGGTCAGCATCAGGACACAGGTGCAAAAATGGTTCATGCAGCAGATGAAACAACAAGCAATGTTATTTCCAAGTCAGTTTCAATTGGTGAAGGTAGGTCCACTTATCGAGGTCTCGTTCAAATGCCCGGACACCTTAAGAATTGCAGAAATAATACCGAATGTGATGCCTTACTTATTAATTCCGAAAGTCAGACAGACACTTACCCTGCAATAACTGTACAAGGAGAAGATCATAGTGTTCAACATGAAGCCAGTGTTTCCAAGGTTAGTGCCGAACAAATTTTTTACATGCAACAACGTGGTTTGTCCGAAGCAGATGCAATGAGCATGTGCGTAAATGGTTTTGTTAATGACCTGATTCGAGAATTTCCTATGGAATACAGCGTAGAGCTTAAAAGACTTATAGATCTGGAGATGGAAGGATCCGTAGGATAATGATTTCCAACGAAACTACTTCAGAATCGAATCTTAATCTTTTTTCTCAGAAATTCTTTGAAGATTTTGCTTCCAATCATTCATGGGAACCTGGCTGGTTAGCTGATCTACGAAAAGAATCTTGGGCAAAACTACAAGAAACACAAAATAGTGTACTGAAAGAGGAATCTTGGCGCTTTTCACCTAAAAATAGGTTTGAGCACACCGATTACAAAAATACATCAGATTCGTCACAAGCTCCCAAGATTACACTTTCTGGCGAATCCTCTGAAGTAGTTTGCGATTCGGTTGACAACATTATNCTTGAAAACCCCGACCTTTTTTCAGTTGTTGCTGAAGAAAATGGACCTNGTTTNGGCGCCTCCCAATGTCAACATCTCATAAACACCTATTTTGAAAGTGGCTTTTTCATCAAAGTCCCAACAAAAGAAGGTGAAGTTTCCCAGGTTAAAATCGATCATACATCCCCCCAATCAGATAAAGTAACATTTAGGAAAAATTTGATTATTCTAGAAGATTTCGCTGAGCTTACCCTTATTGAAAATTTTTNTTCAGAGAATCATAACTTCAAGGGGGGNGTTTCTAATCTTTCCCACTTTAAGTTAGGTAAGGGAGCAAAACTAAATCGAATTCTNATCCAAAACATGNTGGACGGTACAAGTTNCCATAATCTTGAAAATTTCAACCTTCATGCAAATTCCTCTGTCATCAACATGGAATGTTATTTAGGTGCCAGCCAAAGCAGAATCGAGACTAAAGGAAACTTAATAGAATCTGGTTGTTCGTTTGAAAACTACTCTTTTGTCCTCGGTAAAAACCAACAAATTTTTGACCAACGTACTGAGCAACACCACATTTCGCCTCATTGCTCAAGTAACTTNCTTTCCAAAAANGTTCTTCAAGATGAATCTAAATCCATATTCTCCGGATTAATAAGGGTCGATGCAGATGCACAACAAACAAATGCACTACAAACAAACCGTAACTTGCTTCTTTCCAAACAAGCTAAAGCAGACTCTTTGCCGGGACTAGAAATTTTGGCCAATGATGTCAAGTGTACTCATGGAGCAACAACAAGCCGTATAAATCAGGAAGAATTATTTTATCTTTTGAGCAGAGGAATTGCAAAAAAGAATGCCGAATCCTTAATCTCCCTAGGTTTTCTNGAGGAAATCATNGGTAAAATAAAAAACGAAAAGCTTGTTATGGAAATCCGTGAGAATGTCCGTAAACAATTTAACATTAGCACTTNAAGAAATGACAAGCACNCAAGAAGAAGTNACCTTAACACGTGATGTTATAGCAACACTCATTCCCCATGGTGAAGAATTTACTCTAGGTAGTGGTGAAAAAGTAACCATTACTCACAGGTTGGGAGGAAATTTTACGGTTATGACACTGCAGGGTATGTATAGAATAGCTGCTCGGGATGCAGATGCATTGGGAGAGGTGAATCATTCATCATCAGTGAACGATAAACCAGCTAATGCAAAACCGGCATCGAAAGATGAGATCAAGGAAAACCTAAAAAGCGTTTTCGATCCTGAGATTCCAGTGAATGTAGTCGATTTAGGCCTAATTTACCGTGTTGAAATCGAAGAAATTCAAGATCGTGGCAGAGTTGTATTTGTTGATTTAACTCTCACTGCACCTGGATGCGGGATGGGGCCGGTTATTGCTGACGATGTTAAAGGAAAAGTCCTAGAACTTTCTGGGGTTGATGAGGCAGAAGTTGAAATAGTTTGGGATCCACCTTGGACTCAGGATATGATCTCTGAAGAAGGNAAAATGGAACTTGGTTTGATTTAATAAACTTTTTNCATCATCGCTTTAATAATTCTATGNATAAAATCTTAAGATTTGCTTTAGGAACGGATCATGCAGGCTACAATTTCAAGGAAGCAATTAAGAATCATTTGCATAATCTTGGTCACGAAACTAAAGATTTTGGAACTTTTTCAGAAGATTCCGTCGACTACCCTGAATTTGTTCTACCAGCAGCAAAAGCTGTAGCAGATTCACTAGTTGACTATGCGATTGTTCTTGGAGGGAGTGGAAATGGAGAAGCAATGGCCGCCAATAAAATAAAAGGTATTCGATGTGCGGTTTGCTGGTCTGCCGAGACAGCAAAACTTGCCAAAGAACACAACAATGCCAATGTAATTGCGATTGGGGAACGACAAATAACCAAAGATTTGGCTATTGAAATTATCGATGTATGGCTCTCATCTGAATTTCAAGGGGAAAGACATGCTAGGCGAATTCAGATGCTCGACTCTTTATAAAAATTTGATAACAAGGATTTAATGAGTGAAGAAAAAGACAAGAAACCCAGTTCGGTAGCCGAACTGATCCAAAATAAATTTCTCGAAGAAAGAAAAATTTTCCTTTGGGGAGAAGTGAGTGATCGCTCGGCAAGAGATTTAACCGAGAAACTGCTTTTCCTGGAATCTAATGATCCGGGTAAAGAAATTACTTTCTACATAAACTCCCCTGGTGGTTCTATTACCGCAGGCATGGCAATCTTTGATACCATGCAACTAATAACATCTCCAATTGCTGTTGTTGTTACAGGGATGGCTGCCAGTATGGGCTCGATTCTTCTATGTGGAGCCACGAAAGGTAGGCGTCTGCTTTACCCACACTCTAGGGTGTTGATTCATCAACCTTTAATAACTGGTCGAATGGTCGCTGCGGCCGTGGACATCAATATACAAGCACAAGAGATGGAGAAATTAAGGGAAGAATTGAACGGAATTCTTGCTAAAACCTCTGGGCAACCACTTGACAAAATTCAGCAAGATACAGATCGCGATTTTTACCTAAACGCACAAGAAGCTATTGATTACGGATTGGCTGACGAAATTGTTACTGAGGTATGAA
>NZKO01000019.1 GCA_002692535.1 Opitutia bacterium | reverse complement strand
CGATTCGATTCTATATATGTAAGCTGCTCCTACGCTACTTGTGTCTGCATAATCTTCATATGGGGCGCCCACTATTAGAAAGTTATTTGAACAAGAAATAGAATATCCAAATTTATCTCCATCTGCATAATCTGGAGAAGTGATTTTGGACTTAAAAATACGAGATCCATTTGATTCAAGTTTGTGAAGGTATACAGCACCTGCATGGGTAGTACCATTAATTTCAGCAAGTGGTGAGCCCGAGAATATTAGTTTTCCATAATTGGCAACAGAAAATCCAAATTCTGCTCCCATTGAGTTATCTGGAGCAACAACTGGTTGTAAACTTGCAGTAAGAGAATTTTGTACCAAAAACAAAAAGTATAAAACTTTAAACAAAGTAATAAAAAAAAATGGATGTAGTTTTTTAAAAAACATAAGTTAAATGTTTTTAGCGGAGCATCTTAACATGTACTTAATTAACTTATAAGATAATAAGATTACATTCTAAATAGCCAGATTATTGATATCCACACTTATCCTTACCTCGTTGACTTTCAATGGAAAATGGAAATGATTATTCGTTTTCCCCATACAGCCCCATGGCCAACGAAGAAAACAAAAACGAAAATCAAGAAAATGAAACGCCCGTTCAGGAAGAACAACCTGTTGAGGGTTTGACCGCGGATCAGGCGGCGGAAAATCCCTATGATGCCAATGAGGTATGGAATAAGAATAAAAACTCTCTGTATTTGTTGCTGGGTGCCATCGCCATCAGTGTAGCGGGGGTAAGCTGGTACAATGATAAAAAGCATGAGGATGAGGCGGAAAGAAGTTCCAAATTCATCGAGGCCGGAATTGAGCAGAATGCAGCGGAAGAGAGATTCCTGTCCTTCGCCGCAGAATATGATGACACTTTGGGCGGTGTGGCCAAATACCGCGCAGCTATCATCCAGTACAAGGACAAGCGATACGAGGAGGCGATAAAGAATTTTCAGGGTGCGATCTCTCAGATGGGGGATGACCCATTGGTTGGTCGAGCATCTTTGGCTCTAGGCGTGTCCCAGATAAAGGCAGGGCAGGTAGAAGAGGGGAAAGCAACTTTGAGCGGAGTGGCCCAAAACGCGAACCTTTTGCTCACTGACCGCAGGGAAGCCCGTTTTCACCTTGGAGTGCAAGCGATCGAAGAAAATGATGATCAAGGATTTGCGGGACATTTGGATGTTTTGGGTGCGGATGAGAATGCGAGCGATTATCATTCCCGTTTGATGGAGTTGGATATGACCCGGAAACTTTTGGCCGTGGCCCAGTCGTTGCCCGATCTGAACCGTGAGGCGGGTGAAAAATTTCTTTCTGAGAATAAGAAACGCGCAGAGGTGAATGCGACAGATAGCGGATTGCAGTACGAAATTTTGAGTGAAGGGGAAACTGACCAAAGACCGCTTGCGGATGATGAGGTTGAGGTGCACTACCACGGCACTCTGATCAATGGTGAGGTCTTTGATTCCTCAGTCGAGAGAGGAGAACCTTCGAAATTTAACGTAAATCAGGTAATCAGTGGATGGACGGAAGCCTTGCAATTGATGAGCGTGGGGGATAAGTGGAAACTTTTCATACCCTCTGATATCGCCTACGGTGAAGCTGGAAGCAATTCGATCGGTCCGAATGAAACCCTCATTTTTGAGGTCGAGCTGCTCGGGATCACTCCAAAGGAAATTCCCGAACCGCTCCTGGACGGCAATGTGACGGACTTCAACTCCTCTTCTGCTGAGGCACCACTGATTCCACAGGTTGATCTTAATGCAAGTCTTCCGGTCGTGGAACAAAATGCAAGTGCTCCTTCTGAAAGTAACGAATCGGAATAATTCAGATAAGACAATGGTCGGAAAAATGAATTTGACCATTCGAATAGCCATACTTCTCATTTGTCTTAATGGGATGCATGGCGCAGAAATCTCAACAATTTTGGGAACGGGAGAACTCGGATTTTCAGGAGATGATGGCAAGGCTACCGAAGCCAGGATAAACGGTCCTTTCGGGGTGGTCAGAGGACCCGATGGATGTCTGTACGTGTGCGATACCTACAACCATTGCATGCGGAAAATTGACCGTAAGGGAATTGTGACCACTGTGGCGGGAACCGGAGCAAAAAAGGGATACGCAGGGGATGGTGGTATGGCAACCGAAGCTTTGCTGAATGAACCTTATGAGGTGCGCTTTGATCAGACAGGGGATATGTATTTTGTGGAAATGATGAACCATGTGATTCGTAAGGTGGACATGAAAACGGGAAAGATCTCCACAGTCGCCGGCACGGGAAAGAAGGGTTTCGCCGGGGATGGCGGACCAGCAAGTAAGGCCGTTTTTAACCGCCCGCACAGCATACAGTTCGGGCCGAAGGGGAATCTCTACGTCTGTGATATTGGGAATCATCGAATAAGGAAGATTGAGATGAAAACAGGAAAGGTTTCCACCTTTTCAGGAACCGGAAAAAAAGCGAAGACCAAGAATGGTGGGAAAATAAGTGAGGTTGATTTGAACGGACCGCGGGCAATCGATGTGGTGGGCAATACCATGTGGCTGGCGCTGAGGGAAGGAAATGCGGTATACCGATTGGAACTGGAAAGGGGAACCATTCATCATGTGGCGGGAACCGGTAAGAAAGGATTTACCGGAAATGGAGGACCCGCCAAAAAGGCAACTCTTTCGGGACCAAAGGGGATAGCCGTTGGTCCGAAGGGAAATATATATCTGGCTGATACTGAGAGTCATACCGTGCGCATGATTGATCTGAAGACGGGAAAGCTGGAACTGATTGCCGGGGATGGTAAAAAAGGGGACGGTCCGGAGGGCAAAAATCCGAAAAGGTGCCGGATGGATCGTTTGCACGGAGTTTTTGTGGATCAGGACGGAGCGATCTATGTGGGAGATACGAACACCCATCGAATCCGTGTAATANGGCCCNGAGGCTAAAATCTACCGATAAAAATAGAAATCAGGAACAGTCCAGCAGTACTTTGGTGACTGCCAAGTTCTCGCTATCGACAAATCCCTTTTCCGCATCCGCAAGGGAATAGCTCTGGGTAAGCACGGAAGAATCCACCGCTCCATCCTGCAGTAATTTAAAAGCACGGAGATAATCATCCTTGGATGATGCGTAACTGGTACGAAGATCGATCTGCTTACGCAAAAATTGAGTAAGATCGAAATCAATGGTACGGGAATAGAGTGCGACTGCGGTGACGACACCGTTTGACCGGACGGATTGCCAGGCATCTGCTAGAGCATGGGCGGAACCGGAAGCTTCCACNAGTGCATCCGCACCGTTGGGGAAACATGCGTTGATCTGCTCATGAAGGGGTGGGTGGCCTATTCCTACGACCAGAGTTTCAAAACCGATGGTTCGGGCGGCGGATAGGCGGGTTGCCTCATCCCGTTCCGTACCGGAGATCATAACTTCCGCTCCCCGACTGCGNGCACTGATTGCNCAGAGGAGTCCGATGATGCCGGGCCCACTTACGATGACCTTGTCGCCCGGTCCAATGGATGTACGATTACCGATGCAATGCTCAGCTACGGATAGCGGTTCGGTAAGAGCCGCAAGTTCAAGATCGAGGCCGTTGGGTATGGGCAGGAGAAACTCATCTTCCACACAGACGTATTCCGCCATGCCTCCATCCAAATGCAGTCCCTGTACGCGTCGGCGTGAAGAAAGTTGGGGTAATCCCATCTTGCAGTAAGGGTCGTTGTCGTCGTGATGGGTCTGCAGGGCAATCAACACGGCATGATCACCGTTTTGCCATCCAGTGACCCCGGATCCGATATCCACAACAGTGGCGGAAAATTCGTGTCCAAAAGTGACTTCCGGCAGGACGGATTCATAGCCCTGATGATTTAACCACGCATGAAGATCGGATCCGCAAATCCCGCAATGGTCAACACGGAGNAGAACCTCATTATCCTTGGGNGAGGGGATGGGAAGATCGACGAGGCGGGCAGCCCGTTCCTCCCGAGCATATCGACGAAACGCTTTCATCGGCTCGGTGGCAGATCGGCGTGGATGGAAGCCCGGATCTCATCTTCCTTTTCCTTACAAAAAAGGAGTTTGATCAAAGATAATCCAAATTCCACTGCGGTCCCGGCACCCCGGGATGTGATTATTTTCCCGTCNTGAATGACTGCCTGGTTTTGAACGAGATTGGGAAGCTCGTTGGAAGTGGATCCGTGGGCGGTACAGTTTGAATCGGAAGAGAGAAGACCGGTATCGAGCAGCAGNAGAGGAGCGGCACAGATCGCTCCGACCGGCTTGTCGGAGTCCGCGAAGGATTTGATCAGATCTTTGATGTCCGGGCGTTGGCGAAGATCAAATACAGCAGGGCCGCCGGGAAGCACAAGCAAATCAAACACCAGAGGGTCGGGAATCTGAGAAAGAAGAGTATCGGTGCGGATGGTAATATTTGAACGGCCGGTAACTTCAAAATTGTCCGAGCATGAGGCAACCGTTACCTGAGCTTCTGCTCTGCGAAGAAGATCGATTGGAGCCGTGGCTTCGATCTCCTCAAATCCGTCTGCGAGGAGAGTTAAAACAGTCGGAGCCATAATCGTGGAAGTTCCNGGGAACTTATTTTTTGGTTTTTTTGGAATCGGATGATTTTTTGGATTCTTTCTTGGTGGAAGGNGNGGAAGAGTCCGAGGATGAGCTTGAGCTTTTTTCCGATGATTTGGAAGAGTCGGAGGTGTCAGAAGATTTGGAAGAATCGGAAGATTGGGAATCACCGGAACTTTCCTTTTTCTCTCCTCCACCGGTATTTTTGTAATCGGTCTCGTAAAATCCGGTACCTTTGAAGATTAGCCCGGCACCCATGCCAAGTAAGCGTTTTGCTTTGCGTTTCTTACATTTGGGACATGATTTTACCGGTTTGTCGTTCATTGACTGAAACAATTCCCAGGTATGACCGCAGGCTTGGCATTGGTAGTCGTAAGTAGGCATGGATTGAGCAAAAATTTAATTTCGAAGCCGCCTGAAATAATCAATTATTCCGAAAATTGCAAGACCGTGGAGTAGGAAAGGAGCACCCANAGCCCAAGGAAGAANGAAATTCCATAAAGTGGAATGGCGAGAAGAAAAATTCCCCAGAAGGCAATAACGGGTATNGCAAGGCGTGGCCATAGTTTTTGAGCATTTTTCAGGACCGAGCGAATCTGCCAAACGTCCGAAAAAATACCATCTCTCAAATAGGCGTGAATTGCGGAGAGAAATAGAAATGGTCCAATGAATCCGNAAATGGCGATTGGAAAGTAGGAGACAATCCCCAGGAGCCCGAAGGTAAAGAAATCAAATATTTTGCTGAGCAATCCACCAATCAACAGAGGAATTCCAATATAAGACAAAAGAACAACAAATGCCCGAAGGCCTTCGATGAAAAGAGCCTGGAAATTCTGATCTCTCCATTCAGGCAGTTCACTGTCTCCCAGTCGTCTGAGGCGTTGGGCATATTCGATGAGATATCCCAGTGCGAACACATTCAAAACCGGGACAAAACTGAGTAGTCCTCCCAACAGTGCCTTCGGGATCCATCCGGGTTGCCCGAAAAGCCTTCCGCATACGGCTTCCAAACTTGGCATAGTTGCAATATAATGCCATGGTTGAAATTTTTCCGCAAGTCATGAATTTTCAACAGCAGCTCTCCGATATGGTGGATCAGGTTAACCATGCTCTNCTCGACCGCCTTCCAGANAAGGATGAGATACCGACCCGTATNCACGANGCAATCAGGCACAGTACCGCAGCAGGAGGGAAGAGGTTGCGCCCAATATTGACGATTGCCGCTCATGCCTTGCATGGGAATGCCAGGGACCCGATGCCCGCGGCTCTGGCAATTGAATGTATCCATACCTACAGTTTGATTCATGATGATCTGCCGGCTATGGATAATTCGGATATGAGGAGAGGACGGCTCTCTTGCCATAAGGCATTTGATGAAGCCACAGCCATTTTGGCAGGGGATGCCCTGCAACCCNTGGCTTTCGAAATTTTGGCCACNGCATACGGGAATGAATCGTCAGTGGCGGTTGACCTATTGCGTATGCTAGCCGAAACGGCCGGAAGCAGACAATTGGTAGGTGGCCAAATGCAGGATCTAATCTCGGAAGGAAAGGATCCTGATGAGAGAAACCTAAGGTATATTCACGAAAACAAGACCGCGGCAATGATTCGTTGNGCATTAACGATGGGTTTTCGTCTCGGNAATAAGGGGGAAGACCCAAACTTGATGAAACTGATTGCGGAAGCTGGACTTTCGCTGGGATTGGCTTTTCAGGCGGTGGATGATTTGCTGGACGTAACTGCCACCAGCGAAGAGCTTGGTAAGGATGTGGCACATGACGCAGAATGTGGCAAAGTAACTTGGGTAGCCTTGCTCGGGCAGGAAAAAGCCCGTGAACTGGCGGCGAAACATACGAGCGATGCGATTGATAAAGTTACAGAAGTAGGCGGGGACAATACCTTTCTTCTCGAGTTGGCCAGTCAAATGCTCGACCGTACAAGCTGATGGACACACAAGGAGAAGTCTCCCTTTCGCGGGACTGGAAAGAAAGACTATCTGTCTCGCGGGATCTGGGTACCGGATTTGCTGCTCCGGGCGGAGAATTTACGCGGGCACTATATGAATGGTCTCTGACACCCAGTGGNGAATTTCTGAAAAAACTGCTGAATGGGCGTAGAGTAGTCGAGTTGGGGGCGGGAATGATGCCTTTTGGATATGCTTTGGCAGCCTCTTGCGATGCCAGGAATTTCGTAGCGGTAGAGCCTTTTTACGCTGATAAGCAAAAAGCTTCGGTAAAGGCTATGATTGANGAATCCGGTTCNATTCTGAAACGCATACCTTACAAGGTGGAAGGTGTGGATATGCTTGAATATCTTAAGGGAGAAGCTGATGATTTGCTGTCTGTGATAGCCTGTGGGATCGAGGATTGCATCCTGCCCAGCTTTGAGTACNGAAAGAGTGTGGAGGGCGAGATATACCGCGTTTTGGAAAAGGATGCATTCTTTTTGAGTTCCCACAGTGATTTGNAACCCCAGGGATTGCGAATGNTTGAATTATGCTTCCAAAGACCAGCCAATCCCAAGGTGGAGGACCGACTCCGATTATACGGGAGTGACGAGGCTTTCGAGAAATACGGGGAATACCTCGATGGTGGGATGCTCGCTTTTGGAAAAAAATAAGACTTTGCGAATTATTCCAAACCCTTTGTCTCGTAGTTGTAAAATGACTTGCCCTGCAGTCTTTCGGGCAACAAGTACAACCAGTTTGCCGATTGATTGGAGAAGAAAAAGGGAAATACTTCTTTGGTCGTCCATATCCATTTCTTTTCCTCCGACCATACCCAAAGATTTTCCGGGCTGAATTCAGCAATGTATAGCCATCCCATACGATCGTGGAAAATCCAATTTTCGGTGTAAGGAATAAAGGCTCCGAACCANTCTGAAGACAGCCAGTCTGCTTCCAGAGGAGTTGTGTGCTCCNGCCAGAATTTTTGGTAAGCAAATGGATTGAACCGTATGGTCTGTCCGAAAAATTCTCCGTCCTTAGTAGTGGCAAATGCCTTGATNTAAGTTATCCCGACAGGNGAGTCTATTTTGATTCCGAATTGGGATGCTGAAGCATTAGNGTCCTCATGCGTTTCAACTTTGAGGGCTTTGGCAAAATCGGAGGAACTATCCATGTAAAAACCCGTGCCCAAGATTTTGTAGCCTTTTGATGAAAGAATTTCTCCCCATAAAGCAATTGAATGATTCTCTCCGACAANGGGTCTGAGAGTTTTGACCAAAGGGTGGTTGATTTGTGCGAAAAGGTTGATGGTCCGGATAGTTTTGTTTCCATACTGATCGGTTACGGAAATTTCAAATGAATCATCAGCAAATTGCTTTTGGCTTGGAAGATAGGTCCATTGGCCACTCCGGGGATCAATCTCCGCATTACCGTACTGAGGAGTTTCGTAAATCTCGAAAATAATTTTATCCGAAAATCCATCGCTATCAGTTGCAAGAATGTGTCCATGGGTAAGAATGTCGGCATATATTGTCGCATTCAAATCCCCCTTAATGACAGNTGGATCATCCACTGGTTGTACGAAGATGTCGATAACCTGGGCTGTGGAATTNTTGAGGTCATCGGTAATGGAAATGGTGAATGAATCGTTTCCGAAGAAATGAGGGTGGGGAACATAGCTCCAGTTTCCGTCGATGNGATCGATAGCNGCGAAACCATTCTGAGGAGGAGTGGAAACGNTGTAGTTGGAACCNTCGGACATCCCGTCTGGNTCGGTGACATTGATNTCTCCTGCAGCAAAACCATCTTCCTNAATGTTGCGGTTGAAGTCACCGGTGATGATGGACGGATCATTAACCGGTTGTACGAAGATGCCGATAGCCTTGTTTGTGGAATTGTTGAGGTCGTCGGTAATGGAAATGGTGAATGAATCGTTTCCGAAGAAATGAGGGTGGGGAACATAACTCCAGTTCCCGTCGATGGGATCGATAGCTGCGAAACCATTCTGAGGAGGAGTGGAAACGGTGTAGTTGGAACCGTCGGACATCCCGTCTGGGTCGGTGGCATTGATGTCTCCTACAGCAAATCCATCTTCCTGAATGTTGCGGTTGAAGTCACCGGTGATGATGGACGGATCATTAACCGGTTGT
>NZKO01000018.1 GCA_002692535.1 Opitutia bacterium | reverse complement strand
GTCCTTGGTAAAAGTATGGTACGCTGTTACGCGTTGGATCAGCTTGATTAGGACCAGCCACTACCCAAAGTACTTCTGGGGGCATAATGGTGTCCTTTGCGTCTCTGGACATGATTTGACGTTTGGGAGATTCCCTCTGAAAGGTTTGAGTGTTGTATAAGATCCGAAGGAATTCTTTGAGGTCATAATTGAGAGCTACCATAACCTTTTCCAAATGTAATTGAAGTTCGGGATGCGTAGCCATCGTGTCATCGAACATGTTGTCTAAAGGTTCAACTAATGCTAATCCAAAAACTTCTTTCCACAGACGATTAACGATAACAGTTGTGAAACGAGGATTAGCTTCAGACGCTACCCAGTTGGCATATGAGGATCGAGACCCAGTCGCTTGAAAATTGGCGTCAAGTTCAGTGGCCAAGCCAAAAATAGTTTTGGCTTTGAGTTCTTGCCCTGGGCGGGCATTGTCGTACTGATAGTCATTTGGCAGTTTTATCTTACCGCGCCCCATACTCTCCAGACCAACCTGGACAATGTCCGAGATATCCCTTGCCGCATCGCGAACCCTACGGGCATCACGAGGTTTCTCCATTTGCTCGAGTCGTCTTTGTTCGGTTCTTGCAAGACGATTAAGCGAGTTGAGATTTTCAGCACCCCTTCGTCTTAAGTTACCCGCACCTTCAGTGTATGCAGCCATCTCATAAAATTGCTTTTGTGTCCAACGATCAAAAGGGTGATCGTGACACTGTGCACATTCGAGACTTGTTCCCAGAAAAATTCTTACAGTGTTAGACATGTTATCCAGTTGCATTCCTTGATCTCTTGCAAAGTAGCCAATTCCTCCGTTACCTTTTTCCCAGTAGGGACCAGATGATGAAAGCATTTCCTTAACCCATTCATCATAGGGGCGGTTTAGTGCGATAAAATCCCTAATGTAGTCGATGTAAGGTCTTCCGGACATTCTGTTGCCAAAATTTTCTTTGGCACGAAGGATATCTGCCCAGAAATGGAACCAGTGACTGACGTAACCCTCTGTGAGAAGGAGACTGTCAATGAGTCTGGTCCTCTTGTCAGAACCCCTGCTTGATAGGAATGCCTTGGTCTCGTCGTAACTCGGAATTCTACCTATGATTTTAAGGTAAGCACGTCTGAGAAAGGTTTCGTCAGATACCGGTCTGTTCGGGCGCTGATTGTAAGACCTAAGCCTTGTTTCAATAAGGTTGTCAATGTATCGAGAGTTGGTGATGAGAGCCTGGCTTGACAAAGGACGCTGGAATTCAGGAAGTGCGTCATGATTTGGCGGAAAATTGTTTTTGACGAAAGCCTGATCGTCTTCAGTGAAAATATCCAAATTAATTCGAAATAGCTGTAAATCTTTCGACCTTTTCAACAATACATCTCTGTCTTCAAAATACTTTACAATTGTTCCACGGATAACCTGACCATTTTTGGACCTAAAATCTCTTTCCGCAGAAGCAAGCGCAAGTTTTAATGAAGTTAAAAAGGACGTGAGAATTAAAATACTTCTAAACATACTACAAATTTGAATGGTTTAGGATGCATACGCAACGCTTTTTTTGATAAAAGTATAAAAATTATTCATATAAACATAAGGGCCAATGATTTTGGTTAATGTATTTTATACCTTAAGATTTCAAATTATGACAAAAATTAAAATAATTTCATTACAGTCCATTTTCGCATCTGCTACCGACTATAATACTTAGACTTTTTGGAAGAGGCAATTTGTTGATTATCTTAAAGCTAATGAAAAAGCGAATCGCCTACTCAGTTTTCACCCGGATTTCCATAAAGGTTAAATTAAAGATATCGCATAAATTTTTCGAACCACATTGCCATTTGTGTCTGAATAAACATTATATCCGATAGTTTTGATATGTCGGACTTATTAAAGCATCAATTTTACATCTTACTGATAACCTTTTTCTTAAGCTCTTGTGGAGAAAACATAGAGAACGGGAAAAATTTATCTCATGATGCAGCAAATTCATCTATCCTCTACAAGACTGACCAGTATGTAGGAGCTCATACTTGTGCTGAGTGTCACGAAGAATCTCATCAGAAGTGGATGGATTCGCATCATTATCATGCGATGGAATTACCTAATGAAGAAACAGTTAGGGCAGATTTTAATAATTCAATTTTTGAAAATTTTGGAGTGACTTCCCGTTTTTTCCGAGAAAATGAGAAATTTATGGTTGAAACTGAAAATCAAGAAGGAAATATGGAAGTTTTTGAAGTCGCCTACACTTTTGGCTGGGAACCTTTACAGCAATATCTGGTTAAATTCCCCGACGGACGCATGCAAGTGCTTCCAACTTGTTGGGATGTCGAAAAAAAAGAATGGTACCACTTATATCCAAACGAACGAATTGCTCCAGATGATCCACTGTTTTGGACTCGCTCCATGCAAAACTGGGATCACATGTGCGCAGATTGTCATTCCACTAACCTGAGGAAAGAATTTGATGATTCTTCCCAAACTTTTTCAACCGCTTACTCAGAGATCAATGTTGCCTGTGAGTCGTGTCACGGACCTGGTAGGAAGCATGTGGAAATGGCACGGGCAAATCAGGGCTGGGCGGGACTTTTGCATTTCGGACTCTCGGATGTTAACAGCAGCAATGTATCTCAAATTGAATCATGTGCCAAGTGTCATGCCCGTCGTGGATTTGTTCACCCCGGACATCATGCAAATGATTCATTCCTCGATCACTTTCTTCCCGAAGTTGTTCAACCTTGGTCTCCCGACATGCAGGTACCAACTTACCATGTTGACGGGCAGATTGATGACGAAGTCTATGTATACGGTTCTTATGTGCAGAGTAAGATGTTCCACAAGGGAATCCGCTGTGTTGATTGCCATGATCCCCACTCCGTTAAATTGCACACCTACACCAACCAACTCTGTACCCGATGTCATGTTCCAAATGAGAAAAATCCGACTGGGTTCGATACGCCGGATCATCACTTTCATCAGTCGGGCAGCAAGGGAGCACAGTGCGTGGAATGTCATATGCCTCACAAAACCTACATGGGTATTGACGATCGTCGTGATCATAGCATTAGAATTCCCCGTCCTGACCATACTTTAAAATTTGGCACGCCGAATGCCTGTAATCAATGTCATGCTGACAAGGATGCAAAATGGGCAGCAGATGCAGTGGTAAAATACAAGGGACCTGACCGACCCAAAGATGTACGTCATCCCGCAGCCTTCCACGCCTTTCGAAATGGTAAACCGGAAGCTGAGAAATTACTTTTGGAAACTTGCCGTGATCCAGAGTCGCCGGCATTTACACGTGCTGGAGCCCTTTTGGCCCTCCGGCGATTTATGAGCGAGGCAAGTTACGAAGAGGCCCGCAGAAATCTAGATGCAAATGATTCGGTAGTTCGAGTAGCAGCGGTTTCCAAGCTTGAAAATTTGTCAGATATCGATGCACATAAAGATCTGGTTTCCATGTTAAGTGACCCGACTCGTTCTGTCCGAACTGAAGCAGCCCGAATCCTCGCTCGAATTCCAGAAACATTTTTCAGTTTGGAAGAACTAAATCTTTTCCAGAAAGTTTTTGACGAGCTAAAGCTTCGATACACAAGTAACTTGGATCGTCCAGAATCTCACTTATCGCTAGGGATTCTGGCTGAAAATCGAAATGATCCTGAACAGGCAGAAAAGCATTATCGTCAGGCAGTCCGTCGGGAAAGCACTTATGTTCCTGCCCGAATGAACCTAGCCACATTGCTCAGTCGGAGAGGTCGTAATCAAGAAGCGGAAAAAATTCTCAGGGAAGCAGCAAATCTTCAACCCACTTGGGGGCAGGTGCACTATTCTTTAGGTCTTCTGCTTGCAGAAGATCGCAAGCGCTTGAGCGAAGCAATCCGTTCACTTGAACGGGCTTCAGCTTACTGGAACGACAACCCTCGCGTATTCAACAACTTGGCTATTGCTTATTGGCAAAGTGACAAAATCGAGGATGCGGCCAATTCCTTTCTTCAGGCCATTCGTTTACAGCCGGAAAATCCCGAATTTCTCCAAAATATTGTTCAGCTTCTTGTTCAGCGTGGAAGATGGGTTGATGCTCTTCCTCACGCACGAAATATGGTTCGATTGCTACCAGAAAATCAACAGGCTAAAGCTTTTCTGGCCCAAATTGAACGGAACGCACGAGGTCAATGATTTGGATTCAGATACGATATGAATTCTGGGTATGTTTAGCCCCCATATCGGCGAGTGCGAGTTTTAAGCTACTGTTTTCAGGAGCAGCATTTACATAGAAAAAGCCTGGTCTTACCGATGGTTTGGCCGGAAGAGGTTTATAATTTCTTTTCAGATGTTGAATGATCTGGCAAAAGATGCCTGAGTCTGTGGTCAACAGATTAATGCCCAGTGCATTTTCTTCGGTCAAATAAACTGATCCGATTACCTCTTCATCTCTTTTTACCAACAACCAATCCCTGTAGGGATGGTTCTTTACAAATTTTTGATGCGTATGAAAGTCTGGCATTTCATCATGAGATATTGAGAACGTACGCTTTTCCAGTAATCGATAGAGTGATTTTATCTGTTCCTCGGTTCCAGTCACTTGATTCAAAATTACCTCACTTCCATGCTTGGTTTTTTTTGCATTCCATTTCTCCATTGGAAACTTCGCAGAATGTCTTGCGAACTTACTATGCTCAAAACGGTACTTTTCCAGTGACATCGCAATAAGCAGAACCCTCTTTCCTTGTTTCTTGACTATTCGGTCTCTTTCCGGGGCGAATTCATACCCATGCAGTTGATGCAGATCGATGACTTTGGTATTAAAATAGAGCATCTCGGCATCAATTCGTTCAATTCCCAATTCCGAAAAGCAAAATCGGTAGAAAAAAGGAACCACTAATCCTCCCAGTCCTGTGTGTTCCTCCTCTCCAATATAAAATCCCCATGAAGTTGTTTTTGCCACCGGATTATAATCACTGATACTTATGTAACCGATTGGTTGTTCCTGGTACACGATCAACCAGTGGTAAAAATTATCACTCTCCCTACATGAAATGATCCATTGCTCCTGATCTTCTAACCCATGATCGAATTCAGTTTTCAAATATTTGGCAACTCGCCTGGAAGTGCGCCAGTCAAGAATCAATTGAGCATCTGCTGTTTCGATTTCGCGGAAAGTAAACATGAAAAGAATTAGCTGCGCTTGTGACGATGTCCTATTTGAACTTCTTTCACTATAATTTTTCTAGGCACCATATGACTCTGTAAATGTTCAGCCAAATGTTTTTTGAACATCACCTTGTCAAATTTATCAAGAGCTTTGGGTTGAACAATAATCTCCGCGTGCTGGCCCGTTATCGGGTTGTCCTTTCCATACGCCTTAACCAAAGTGACATCCTCAAAAAGAAGGGCCATCCGTTCCACTTCCGACGCCATAAATTTTAAGCCTCCTACATTGATTACCTCACTTGTTCTACCTACAACCTTGTACATCCCATCTTTTTCTTCCACCACGTCTTTCGTATCATACCATCCCTCCGAATCAAATGGTGATGGTGCATTTAAGTAGCCAATCATTCGGTTGGCCGAGCGAATTTGCAGAACTCTGTCAATAGTACGAGTTTCCACTCCTTCGCCTCCCACTTTCATGAATAAACTATTACGAGATTTGGATTTTACACGCACAATCCCCAATTCGGACATACCAAAAGTTTGACGGAAATCCACTTCAGGTAATACTTCGCACAACTGGTTTAGGGTCGGTTGATCCATTCTTTCAGTTCCATAAGTTATGATTCGTAAGCTTTTCGGCATTTTATCAGGGATCAATCCACTCATAAGCATCATTCTCAAAAAGGTTGGGGTCGTGGGCAGCACTTCCACCCGATACTTGTCGCAAATTGCCAAAATTCCCTCCACCGAACGGTCTGTCGGAGCCACAACCATGCCCCGGTTGAAAAGCGTATGTAGGAGGGTATTGATCCCTCCGATATGATCAAACAGGAGAAAGTTGACCGTCCGNAGGGTTGGGCGCGGAGTTTCAAAGCGTTTTAGGAAATAACTCAAGTCATGAAGGATTGCCTTGGGTCTGCCCGTTGTTCCAGTTGAGAAGAGAACAAGTCCTGGATTTCCACGTTTTCGCAATTCCTCAATCATCGGATGAGAGTTACCGTGGTTTCTCCTTTCTACCTTTCCTTTACTTATGACTACATCAACCAGTGCAGATTCAAAAAANTACTCATGATCCTCATAAGTTTCAACGGTTAGTGGAACAAGAATAACTCCCAAGTCAATCAGTCGTAGTAGGGTTAGAATCGATGTCGGATCAAAGTCACCAATCAGGGCAACCATATCTCCGGATTTTACCTCTGATAAATCAATTGGTTCATGTGACGAAACCTCATCAAAACTTAACTCTCCGCTTGAGTGAATCAGAAATGGGTGTTCCACATCCTTCCACTTTTCAGAAAGTTTCCGGATCAGGTTCACTACACTCCTCCGATATTGAAAGTTTCTCCGCTTAGGGAAGAGGATTGTGGGCTAAGCAAAAATTCGCAAAGATCACACACATCATCAGGCTGAAAAACTTTTGGTACGATCTGTTGAGAAACAATCGCATCTATCTGCTCATCGCTCACTCCCTTGAGCAAGTCGGTTTTGATTGGACCAGGAGCCAAACAATTTACTCGAATATTAAAGTCCGCCATTTCNCGGGCAAATGCTCGTGAGAATCCTTCNACACCTGCCTTGCTCGCAGCATAGATGGATTCTCCCTTCAATCCCAAGGCAACCGCGATGGTCGAGAAGTTTATAATGCTACCTGATTTTCTACGAATCAGCAGAGGGGCAAATATTTGACAGCAATAAATCGTTCCCACAAGATTGGTCTGGATTAATTTTTGGGTCATGGTCGGAGGGGTGGTGATCGCCAAATTCATAGACGCAATTCCCGCCGCATTGACAAGGCCACTAAGTTCTTTCTTTTCCTGCCTTAGTTTTTTGGCAACAGTTTTAACTGCCTCATAATCTGACACATTGCATNGAATCGTCTCAAAAGGTAGATCTTGCTCTTCCCGGGAAAGTCCGAGCACTTCTTCTCCAGATTCGATCAACCTGTCAGTCACTGCTCGACCGAGTCCGCGGCTCGCCCCAGTTACGACAATCATTTTTCCTTTTCTGACTGGGCTAGAAATTCTTCCGCCAAAGATGTAACGCTTCTAAAAAGGCTTCGCGAACGCGACATCGCCGCTTCCGATGTCCAGTCAAATTCAAACCCCAGATCTACAGCCTTGTCTTCCAATGCTAGGCAGAGTTCAACTAGTTTCATAGAGTCCAGTCCTGCTTCTCTTCCAATCAGGTGCATCTCCTCAGCTGCGTCTACCTCACCGTCAGTGATCTCAGAAATGCACGACTGCACAAATTTTTTTGAGTCCTCTAAATTCATTAATTANACCTCAAAGCATGACAAAAGATAATCATCTGGTCGAGACTAACCTTGGGGTTGTCAAGGCATNNTTTCTAAAGTTAAAAATTGAANAAATTCTTGTGTGTTGAACTTGATTTACCGAATATCTAAAACTAACACAAATGCGGAGGTTTTTTCCCGGAGTGATGAAGATAANTTCTACGGCACAAACTCTGTTTGCATAATTTCAAAGGGCGATTTAATTCATGGCAATAGAGACAGGTATGTATTTGTAATGAATGCTGGAAATCTCTCATATCTCGACTTCCAAATATTCAAATTGCCTTAAGCTTGATCCAATTGCTGGTGTTAACCTTATCATTTTGGTTTTTGTGTCCATAACTCAGTCATTTGCTAAGTCATCAGATTTTTCTGCAGGCATTGCCAATAAAGTTATCCTTATTGATCGAAGTGAATGGGGTCCTCCGGGGACCCAAAAAGAAAAAAGGTAAGAAGCTTAAAAGTCGTAAATAAGGAAGTCGTTCGGATACCTTTTCATTTCGATTCAAATCTTGAAGGCCTGATTTGAACCATGATCGAAGTAANGTTCAAATGGGAGTAAGCACAACAATCGAGAGAAAAATCTTAGAGTTTCCTAATGATCATCCATGTGTAACCAATCGCAAATATAATCATATTACTGGGCGGATGGTTTTTGTTCCTCCGTGAATTGATTTTGACCAAGAAACGGAAAGGGCCGTTTTAGGTTAAGGCTTTTGCTTGAAATCGAAAAAAGAAACGGGAAAACCAAGTGCTTACAGGATTAATCAAAGAAACAAAGCNNGGAATCTTNATNTATTATATATGGTGATCCTTTAGTTAATACTACAAAACGACGCATTTNCANAGNCAAAACCTGATAATGGTAAGNAAANTGCAAATTACCAATTTTAGATTTTGAAAAAAGAATTTGTTATTGAAGGATTAAGATGGATTTTTCCCATCAAGCTTGTCCCGGATTGTCTGNCTNATCTTTTCTCCTGCAAAATCCAAAAAGGTAACGATTATCAAGATGCACAAAAGTACCAAAGAGAATTTGTTCCAACTGTTTGCGGAATCCGCATAGAGTTTCAGGTGCAGTCCAATGCCGCCTGCACCCACATATCCGATTATGCTGGCAGATCGGACGTTATATTCAAGCATCCAAAGACATTGACTCCATATTAACGGGCGAGCATTTGGCCAAAGTCCATACTGAAAGGCTTGAAGCGGGCTTGCACCGAGTGTTTGAAGGGCACATTGAGCATCTGAATTAGCTGCTTCAAATGCTTCACTGAAAAATTTTGCCAGGTAGCCAACACTNTAGAAGGTAAGGGCAATGACTCCGGCAAGTTGATTGGATCCGACGATAACCACTGCCAACAAAGCCCATAGGAGGCTTGGAATGGTGCGGATAATATTTAAGAGCATCCGTGTGGGCCAGAGAATCCAGGATGGAGCAATGTTTCGAGCGGCTCCGACTGATAGAATTGTAGATATGATGATGGCAAGAAAAGTAGAAGCCAAAGCAATCTGTACGGTTTCCAAAATTCCGGTCCAAGTGCGACCTATAATTGACCAGTCTGGAGGAAAGAATTGTGAGGCAAATCTACTTAGGTTTCCCCAATAGTCTAGGTCGCGGCCAGAGCCTTCGATCGTGAACATGGAACCAATCCCACCAACCAAAATCATGAGAAAGATAACCCCAAGGAGGTCGAATCGGCTATGCCAAGGCATTTGGGAATTCATTTTTGTGTTTTTTTGTCGAGAGTATCAACCTTCCAAGCATACGGATCGGATGGATCAAGATAGATAACGATATCGGCAAATTTTCTTACCTGTTCATCGCTGTGAAGAGAGCATAAAATGCTGCCGTTTCTACCAATTATGCTCTCTTTGAGGTTGGTGAGTACTAAATCTGCGGTTGATGGATCAAGGCTCGATACGGGTTCATCTGCAAGGAGAAGGGTGGGTCGGGTAAGTAGGGTGCGGCAAGCGGCAACTCTTTGTCTTTCTCCTCTTGATAGCGTTGATGCCCACTGCCGTTCCTTGTCTTTCAACCCAAATTTGACAAGTAGCTCCCTTGCACTTTCAAGTTCTTCTTTTGGAAAGCCAAAAAAAGTTGAAAAAAAGGAATGTCTACCCAAAGAACCGCCCAAAACATTTATTAGAGAAGTCGCCCCATCTGCCAAATGAAGATCCTGAAAAATCATTGCCAACTTTGAAGGTGATTCTAGATGGTTTATTACCATGCCTTTTGCTGGTTTCAATTGACCTGCAATCGTACGCATTAGAGTGGTCTTTCCTGATCCTGAGGGACCCGCTATCGCGATGAAATGCCCTGGATCAATTGAAAGATCTAAATGCTCCAACAGGCATCGTCCATCAACCCTAAGACTGATACCCTCAATGGACAGAAGGGGGCTACTCATTTGGATACTTTTGCAATTTCAGATTTCTGACCGTTGTAATCAGGGTTTGAGGGTCTTTTCGACTTCAATGGCTTCTCGGGTAACTCGTAAATGCTGATTCTGATCAACAACAACGAGTTCTCCGTTAAATATTCTGTCCCTAAGTTCGGGATTTTCCTCATTCATCTCAAGAAAAGTCTTTTCGAGGAATTTTCTGTCGTTTTCTGACAGAGTGGCCCTAACACAAAGAGTATGGGCAGGAACTGGGCCCTGTTCCTGAATAACTTTTAGCTGGGCCTTTTCTTTGTCGGAGAGGTACTTATTATCTCCTCTAAATACATAATCGCTCACTGCTGCTGCCTCCACTTCTCCGCTAAGAACCTTTTTGACGGCAGACTCATATCCAGTTCCATATATAGTTTGTGAAAAGTAATCAGTGAGTGATGAATCGGGGCCGACTAGACCTTTTTGGGCCATATCCCAAGTGGGTATAAGGAAGCCAGATGTGCTTGACCTCTTAGCAAAAGCTACCGGTCTATTTTTCAAATCGATAATGGACTGATAGTTCTTTTCCTTAAGACTTAGCCATATGCTCTGATAATGAGGTTTTCCGTTTTTAAGATGAACGAGCAGGATGGAAGCTGTGTTTTGATCAAGATTACGAGCGGCGTCCGTGGAACTCAGATAGCCCAAATCCAATGTTCCGTTACGGAAAGATTCAACAACGGTTGCGGAATCTGTTGGAATAATAACTTCCACAGGTCTCTCGAGCTTTTCGGATAGAAATTTCTCAAGGTCATACTTCTCGGCAAGCATTTTTTCGGGATCCTTGTTTGCTTTGAGTGCAATGATCAGCTTTTGCAAAGACAGTTCACCAGCTTTTGTTTCTGGAGTGATTTGTGGCTCGATATCAGAACCACATCCACAAAGAAGACAACCAACAGCAAGAAATGCTAGACTGGCAAGTGATGAATGAGGGGACTTGTTATTTTTCATTTTGAGGAGTTATCGATTTATTGAGACTGAGTCTCAACACCATTATGCTTTTAAATGAGATGGTCAATGATGGAACGAAATTTAAAATAGAGTTTTATTGGCTGATCTGATCATCAATGATTTTGCGAATAATACTAAATGTAGACTCGCTTGGCGTGCCCTGTTTTTTCATCCATGAAAAGCAATTATGAGAAAGGCTTTCCCGAAGATCATGAAGTTTTGTTAGTTTGAGGATATGCGAGTGCACTTCAGACGAATTTTTTCCGACAATCAATGCATTATTAGAGACTAGATCAGAGCAGGTTTCATGGAAGTTCTGATTATTCGGACCCATTACCAATGGCAATCCCAGCGAGACCGGTTCAATCGGGTTTTGACCGCCATGATGTGGGGGAAGGGATTTTCCCATAAATGCAATGTCTGCGGCTTGCAGTAGCCTTAGCACTTCACCAGTTGTATCAGCAAGATACGCTATGGATTCGAGTTTACCGATTTTTGATGAGCTTCGCAGATCATATGGGAGACCAGAGGTTTTAAGTGTGCTAACGATTTCGTTTCGGCGCTCCGCGTGACGAGGAATTAGCAAGAGCTGCAAATCTATTTTTTCCAAGCGAAGTGACTGCACAAGATCAATTAGAAATTTCTCTTCCCCAGACCAAGTAGAGACTCCAGCCAAGACAAGTGTATTTTCACCAAATCCTAATTCCTTTCTCACCATTGCTCTTTCGTCATGTTTGAAGTTTTTCCGCTCTACCGCATCAATTTTGAGATTTCCTGAAGTGTGAAGGTTTTTCTGAGGAAAATTTAGCTCCAACCAGCGTGAGCGCTGTCTTTCCGAAGAGGCGACAACCGTTAGGTTTGGGGGAAAGAGCAAAGGGAGAGCCCAGCGAAGTCTTGGTGAGCGAAGTCTGCAAAAAGTACGATCCGATAGACGGGCATTCACAATTATCAGAGGAATTTTCCTTTTTTTTGCCTGATGGAAATGTTCTGGCCAGAGTTCGCTGTCCACAAGGATAGAAAGATCAGGTTTGATTCTTCTCCAGGCTGTTCTTGAGAACGGTAGCCAGTCCAAAGGAAAAGGTCCGTTTGCAAGAACATCCGAACCATAGTGCTTTTCCCCAAGTGATAGTCCAGTGCTTGTCGTTCCGCTCAGCACAAGTTCTACATCTGACTCATCCAGAAGAAAATTTAAGAGCTTGGATATGGAAGAAAGCTCTCCAACGCTTACAGCTTGTATCCAAATTCTCGTTTTGCCTTTCATCGGTGGTGGTAGCTTGGGCCAAAGTCCGAAACGAAATGAGAATTTAAAGGAGTAACCTCCTCGCCGAATCATTCGAAATGCATAGTAGGGAAGGGAAAGCATTCCAAGAATTGGAAGGATGATTCTGTATAAATGTATCATTCGATTCTACCTGCAAAAAGTTGCTTTTCCGTTGCCAATGAGTGCCTGTGTGAGAGATGATTCAAAACTTTCATTATGGATGATCCTGATCGAATCGCGAAACTTTTCTCTTCATGCAAGAAAAATGGACGGGCTGCTTTTGTTGGTTATGTTTGTGCTTGTGATCCTGATTTCGAACAATCTTTAGAGATATGCCGGACACTTCTCAATAATGGAGTTGATTTGCTTGAGTTGGGCGTTCCCTTCTCGGATCCTCTGGCAGATGGACTGACCAACCAATTGGCAGCACAGAGGGCTTTGGAGGCAGGATGTAATCAGGATCAGGTGTTTCGCTTGGTAAGTGAAATACGCAAGTTTTCCGATGCTCCAATTGTTTTCTACACCTATTATAACATCGTTTTCTCTCAAGGTATCGAAAATTATGTTTCACAGGCAAAGGATGCCGGAGTTGACGGTCTTCTCACTTTGGATCTTCCTCCGGAAGAGGCTGAAGAGTTACTGGAGGTATCCAAAAGGTTTAAGATGAAAAATGTTTTCATCGTCGCCCCAACTACTCCCAGGGAGCGCATCCCCACAATAACTCAATCTGCATCTGGCTTCATTTACTATGTTTCAAGAGAAGGGGTAACTGGTGAGCGGGAGGATTTGGCAGGAGATTTGAATGATCGGGTTGGAGCAATTCGAGAATTTTCAGATTTGCCCGTGGTTGTGGGTTTTGGCATCTCCAATGCGGATCAGGTCAGAGAAGTTGCCCAGGCTGCGGATGGAGTCGTAGTTGGTAGCGCATTGGTTAATTGTATTTCTGGAAACTTGGGAAACCCCGAAATTATTATCGAGCAAATTGGTTGCCGGGCAGCCGGATTAGCTGAGGGTCTGCCCAAATGATTTAGGGACGGAATAAATACCTAATGAAAAAAAGCGGTTCGGCACTGTATTTGTTGGGAGGTGTGACTGCTGCAGGTAAAACAGAGCTTGGGTTGAGATGGGCAGAAACCGAGGGATTTGAAATTCTTTCATGTGATTCCATAGCCGTCTTTAGGCAAATGGATTTAGGTTCTGCCAAACCGTCTTTTGAGGATCAGTCTAGGGTAGTTCACCATGGAATTGATTTGGTTGATGTTAAGGATGATTTTTCGGTTGCAGACTATGTTAATTACGCAAGTAAGGTTATGGATGAGATTTACCAAAGAAATGGTAATGCATTGGTATGTGGTGGGAGTGGATTTTACATGCAATCTTTTCTCTCTAAGGTTGTTGATGGGGTAATCGTGCCCGAAGAGATCAGACAAGATATAAAGGCAACTTATGAGAATCACGGCTTGGAAAAATTGGTTAAGCAGTTGCAAAGTTTGAATCCTGCTGGAGTTGGGAATTTGGACATGTGTAATCCAAGGAGAGTCATAAGAGGGCTTGAGCGGTGTATTGCCACTGGCAAGTCATTGAATGAATTGAAGGAGGAAATGGAAGCTTTTCCTNATCCCTACGANNACCTTGATAAATGGATTTGTTGGTTTGACAGGGAGAACGAGGATTTGGAGGAAAGAATAGCCAGANGAACCATTTACATGCTCGAAAATGGATTGGTTTCTGAGACTGAAAAGTTGATTTCCCTTGGCTTGATCGAAAACTTATCGGCATCCAATTCTGTCGGATATCGGGAATGTATATCTTTTCTCAAAGGAGAAATGGATGAGGCGGAATTGGCCAAAGCCATAAATCATTCGACTCGAAGACTAGTTTCCAAACAAAGGAAATGGTACCGCAAGCATTTTGGGGAGTCGTCTCGAGTTGTACTTGGCGGGGACTCGGAAAAAAACAATCAAATTTTCTGGGTCAAGGCAGGGCACGCTTGACCAAGTGGGGCAAAAATTTAAGCTAACAATTGTATTTGTTCTGAATGAAACCACTTGAGCGTATAGCAATTGTTTCCAATGCTACAAAGGAGGGCACCCGAATGGTTGGGGAAGATCTCAANTGTATGGCAGAAGAATTTGGAGTGAAAGTTTGCCTCACGACAGAGTTTCCGGTGCCAGAAGGCTGGCTGGTTGGAATGGACGCATGCTTTGTAGTCGGTGGCGATGGTACGCTTCTGAACCTAATGTGGGAAGCGGTTGATAACGAAGTCCCCGTTGCAGGGATTCGTCATGGTCAATTGGGTTTTCTTGCCACTTTCTCTCCAGAGAATTTGTCCACTCAAATTCCTCCACTGTTCAGAGGGGAGTATCAGATTAGCCGTCGGAGTATGCTTACTTTCAAAGACAGTCTTGGAAATGACCGAAAGGCTTTGAATGATCTCGTAATCAAAAGTGGATCGAACGGTAGACTTGCAAGATTCTCAGTCTTCATGGGAGAAGAAGCGATTGCTGATTATGCTTGCGATGGTATAGTTTTTTCAACGCCGACCGGATCTACGGCATACAATTTGGCCTCAGGAGGACCCATTGCTCATCCTGATGCCCAGGTTTTGCTAATGACTCCCATCTCGCCGCATTCCCTGACAAGTCGACCCGTTGTATTTCCTTCAGGAATATCACTTCGCGTGGAGTGCGGAGATAATCCTGATCCTCCTTTGATTTCGGCAGACGGGCAATCTGCTTTTAAATCTGCCCCTAATCCACCAATTGAAGTATCCGTCTCAACCGATACTTTTCCTTTACTTGAAGGTTTGAACCATTCGCATTTCCGTCTTCTCAGGCACAAGTTGAAATGGGGATAAGATCTGATGTGACTCTCTGATTCCGATGCTTTCTACTGGTACTCGAATTGGTCCGCACAGAGTTGAGGCATGGGTAAGGGAAGGAGGGACGGGACAAAGTTACAAGGTCACAGGAATGGAAGGCGAGGATAAGAATGAAATTTTCTACCTCAAACTGTTTCCGCGAGAAATTACCGAAACACAGGGCTTCGAAGAGATTTTTTCTCAAGAGTGCCAAGCTTTGCAACAAATCGATGGTCCGGGCATTTGGCCGCTACGAAAATTTGGTGTAATGAAATGGAAACACTGGGTCTCATACGATTGGTTTGAGGGTCGAAAGATAGATCTTTCCGAGCAACATTCTTATGGAGTTAATCCCGAGGATGGTGATCGGGAGCAATATGTTTTTTCACTCCAGGATGATTTGGCCATCAATGCATTACCATGGACCCAAAAGATGCTTTTGGAATTTATGATTATTCTTCATCAGGGTCTACACAAGGCTCATGGCTTGGGGTTTGTTCACGGTAATTTAAAACCCAGCAATATCCTGATCAAAAGATCGGAAGTTGGGGAAACGAAGGCATGGATAACGGAATTTGGTCTTCACAGGATACTTGCAATGGGTGAGAATAAGATNGATGTGGATTCTTCTCGGAGCCTTGGAATGTCGACGGAAGCTCAGGAATCCATGAACCAAAGCGAGTCATTTCGTTTCTCAAAAAATGCAGAAGAAAGTGGCGATTTGTTTGCATTGGGAGAGATCACCTCACNTATCCTATCTGATTCTCTAAACAATGAAGAATTTGCAGACTGGAAATCTTGGATCCAAAAGGCTAAGTCGGGGGATTCCTTTCCCTCAGTGGTTCATTCGATGGAGGCTCTTCCNGGAGTTGGAGATATCAGCAAATTTGGATTTAGCCCCATTAATGAAAGTCCAAATGATATGTCATCCAAGGAGATTCGCGAAAAGAGAGAAAGAGAATGGATGCTAAAGCAAAAAACCGCCAATCTGAAATTCAGGAGAAACATTACCGGACTGATCGGCAGTATTTTTTTGGCTGGGTATTTGTTGAAAGTTATTTATCTGATGCTTTTTCCCGCAGCATGGACGGAATATTCTCTTGCCGGTGCATTGGATAGCTACCAACTTGGGGCAGGTTTGTGGTCGGGGCAATCGTGGGGAATTTTACCTGCAATGTATGATGATGATGGAAAGGGTGGACAGGATATTGTAGGTAAATGGGAAAAAGAAGACGGGATTTTTCGTCTTGATTTCAGAAAGTTCAGAAAACCTGAAGATTCCGATGAAAAGAAGAAACTTTGGCAGTTCATAGGAAAGGGAGCGACTTCAGAAGAGGATTACCATCATTGGAGCGATTATCTCGAGTATGACCGTTCTGGAGATCGGTTGTTTTTTATTAAAAGGGTCGATGATTTTGCCACCTACAAACCTGGTTATGAAGAAGGCAAGAGTGTAAGACTCTATCCTCTGGACCGCTTTGACGATACGCGTTCAAAGGTAAGTCCTGCTCAACTTGCGTTTGTCAGGGAAGGTAATTCGCTTTTTAGTTTTGAACTTTTTATTGGTATTGGCTTCATTGTAGCGTCTTTTCTTTATCGCAGGAGTCTTAGCGCGCTTGAGGAGAACGGAGAGATTGATTCTTGAGTTTTTGATCAAAAAATGGATGGATCATTGATCTGATATGGAAATCTTTTTCAAATCATTTGGAATATTGTTCCTACTTTTGATTATGTCATGCGGGAGAGAGGATCCTTCAGGTACCTATGGGGGAGAAATTCTTGATTGGGTCCATGAACATTTTGAGGGTACTGTCACGACCAGTGGAAAGGAAGGTTCCATTACGCTCATTCTCAGGCAAACTCCAGATGGTCTGCATGCACGCATGAATTTTGAGTATCCAAAGGTTAACGCAATCGAGAGAACAGGGAAATGGGAACTTGGAGAGGGGAGGAGAGTGATACGCTTTTACGACGGCAGGGAACCGTCTGAGTTTTATCTTGTGAGACGCGGAATGAGATTTGCGTTTCAAAATAATGANGGATTACTNGAGAATGACGACGGCTCCTTGGTTTTATTGATGAGAAATGAGGGTTTGTCNCGTAAAACNTCTCACCCTGTCAGATTTGTATTCGAGGAAAATCATCGAGTACTTGTTGAACGTAGATCCTATCTTGAAGTTCTTGAAGGTGAATGGAGATGGGCGGGAAATAAGATAGTAATTACTGTTCAGATGGTTGAGGAGGAGTCTCTTGAGCAAAATGAAGATGCAGAAACCTATAAGTTCTTTTTAATCTGGGATAACGAGAGCAGTGGAAAATTACTTCTTGAAAAGATGGTTGTGATGAAACCCTTTTTCAAAAAAGATGGTACCAANAGGCAAAAAACGATGAGTTCCATCTCTTTCCCCAAAATGACAAAGTTTTCTTTGTTGAATGATTGAAAACTGGTTTGTTTTCAAATGTTTGACTTCGTCGACTAATGCATCATGATGNNAAACTTTTTTTAATCTACGCCCTTACATGATCACTGCCCTGCAGAATTTCATTTCCAAGCAAAGTAAGTTTCTTTTCCCGATTCTTTTGCTCGTCATAGTCGTATCATTTGTCTTGTACCTATCACAAGGCTCTTCTGTNTTTGACCTTATTCCCGATCCTACCCGTGAAAAGAAAGAACTTTACGGGGTCGACCTGAATGATCCCGATCAAAGAAGGGTAGTGAGTATGAGTAATCGGGTCGCGGCGGATTTTGGTGTCATGATCAGTCCTTCCGAAGAGGTCATGGAAAAGGCTGATCAAATGTTTATGCAGAACCTGCAAAATCAAATTCAGGCTGCCTTTCGTGCAAATCAGGAGAATATCGATCGTAATGCCTTGCAGCAAATGTTTGGATTTATGCAGCAATGGCCCAACTTACCAAGGTCGGTTAAGTTGAGGGAAATTGCTAGATCAGGATTATACGACTTCGAGTTTTCGGAGTCTTCCTCTCAAGCCAAAATTACTTTGGACGGACTGGCGGATTCTTGGAGTTTTTTGCCTATGTCGATCAATCATCCGAAAGTTACTTACAGATTCGATCAGTTTCTGCGTCTTTTTAATCCTGAGATTTCCAGCGATGAGAACCGTACTAGGGCACTTTTGGCAGTTGGTCGTAGACATGGGTTTTCACCCACTGATACGGAGATCATTCTGTACTCGCACTTTCGGGCGGCCCAAGTTGACCGAACTTACGGTGATGGTGGAGTGGCACTTGCATTGGAAGGTGAGTTGGACCTTCATGGCGAACAATTCGCTTGGGATGCTGAGATCATCTCCCTTACAATAGAAGACCTCAATATTTCGGATCCAGTCCTTTTTTCGGTAAAGTTTGATGCAAACCCCGAAATAGGTGATTCCTTGTCNTTGGCTTATGCTTCCAAAAATCTTGAATTTGAATTTTCAGATCAACCGAAGGATCGTAATGGAAGTCGCAGATTTATTGAAGTCGGAGAATCCGCCGAGCAATCAATGAAAAATCTATTGTCTTCAATAAAATCTGAAGACCTCGGTTTTTCTTTTTCAAATAGTGACTTTAGTTTTGATGCCACTCCAATCAGAGCAAGTATTCCCTCCGCTCAACCAAAGATTTCCACTGCTTCCAAACAAATTGTTGTGAAAAAGAATTTGGATGATGCCTTGGTTACCTTTCACGCTCAAAATAAGGAGGAATTACAGTTTGCTGAGCCCAGTCTTACCTTTGCAACTGCCCTTACTTTTGCCAGCGAAGATTATCTTGTTCTTCCTCCACCCCCTGATGAGGCTAGAATGCTTTCATACTTNGAAAGAAATCGTGACTTGTTTGTTCCCCCAGTTCCTGTGATTNCCGATAATAACGAGACTGGTTCACTGGAAGGAGCTGAAGGTCCCGNAGGTCCGCTTGAATCAAATTCTTCTGATTCCAACAACAGCCTACCTGCAGCTACCGAATTGTCTTCAGTCCTATCTGGTTCCGGTGACTTTAATTCTTCAGTCGTAAAAGAGTTAACTTTTGAGGATGTTCGAGATGAGGTTAGGCAGAGAATCANAGATGGAGATCGTATTGATGCTGAGAGATATGCAGAAACGGGGGCTCGTGATGCAGCTCTTGACTTTTTGGATGAAATTAACGGTTTGCAGGANCTCTTGCGCAATAAATATTCAGCATACGCTGATCTTAGAAAATCGACCGAACTGACCGAACTTTTGGCAAAACACAAAGCAAAGTCACAATCTTTTAAATTTTCGGCTAAGGACATGGCAATGCAGGGGGCAATCTTNGGACTCGAAACTCGTGAAAGCGAGAGGCGTCTGAACAAGCAACCATTGGAGGAAGTTCAAGCTCTTGGCGAAAAAAGTTTTTTCACTCGNTCCGTTCGCAAATCCAGAAGTGGTTATGTTGTGTTTCTATTTGATAAGTCAGTCGAGTCTGGTCCGGGGAAATACGAAAATGCGAGCTTCAAAGACCTGTACCAAGGCTATGCAGATCAGTTTAAGGGAGATGCTCTGTTGAAAAGAGCTGATCAGCTTTTTGCCGATTTGAACGAAAGCAAAGATTTGGCCACCAATAAATTTTTGTCGGTCAAATTACAGAGAAAAGGGGCGTCAAGCGTNCGNACAGCTTTTGACAAGCAGGGTGACTCTCTTTCAAGGGAACTCTCAGAATTTCAAAATNAAAGAAACTTGATCAGTGATGCCGAAAGAGAAGGTAACGCGACATCAGCTCAGTTGGAAAATAAAGAAAGTTTGGATCGGAAGATTGAGGAGATTCGCAATCAACAGTCCGTGCTCAATCGTAAGCGTTCTTTGGCCGTGCGTTTGATTGAAGCGTGTTCATCTCTCGATCAAAATGAAAAGTGGGAAGAGTTGGAGCGTACGGATGGTGAGGTGCTGTTTGCCAGAAGACTTGGAGTTTACTCTATACTGCCTAAGGAACAGGCAAGTGAAAAAGTTGACCAACGAGTTGCAGAACTAGAATTCTCCCGTGCCGAAAAGGCACGAGGGCATTTGGTTCAAAATTTGATTGATAGACAGCTGAACCGCTAATCCTGTTTCTTCCAGGCTAGAAAAAACTCTTTGTTCCCNTCAGTTCCGCTGGGTCGGGCTTCGGTTTCGAAAATCAATTCAGCNCCCACCATTACCTCATTGCCGAATGCCTTTATTTCTTCAAGAATTCTTCCTTGTATCGATGCATCGCGTATAACTCCCTTTCCATGATCTGCTTCTTTTTTGGAGCATTCAAACTGTGGTTTTACCAATGCAACAAGAGTGCCACCGGATTCCAAAAGGGGCCATGCGTTAGAAAGTGTTTTGCGGAGCGAGATGAAAGAAAGGTCCATTACTATAAGAGGGAAGGGGCTATCTTTTATCTGATTTTTTTCGATATGACGGATATTGGTTTTCTCTAAATTAGTCACTCTTTTGTCAGTTCGCAGGCGATAATGGAGTTGTCCGTGCCCCACATCAATGCAGATTGCTTTTATGGCACCGTGTTGGAGGAGGCAATCGGTAAACCCTCCGGTCGAAGCACCAATATCCAGAATTTCCATTCCATTTACCTGCATTTTTGAATCCTTAAGAAAATTTTCCATTTTTAAGCCACCTCTGCCCACATATTTCATNGGGAGTTTAACGGACAGTTCGGAATCTTCCGGTAAAAGGCGGCTGGCCTTCTCAATTCTTTCCGATCCTNGCTTAACTTGCCCTGCCATGATAAGCGCTTTTGCCTGAGATCGGCTTTCACAAAGATTTTTAAGGTACAAAAGTTCGTCTGCTCGCATCCGTTTTTGTCTTTTCTGCATCTAGCCAAATCCAAACCAAAGTTAGGTGTTTCGGCAATCTCTCAATCTCAAAAATTGGGAGCAAATGGAAAAAAATGAAAAAAAACTTGACCATTGTGGTTCAAAATGGCAAGAANTGGGTTGAAATGGTAAGNAAAGATAGATGATTCACTCGAATGGCTTCAGATGGAACAACATTTTTTGTGGGGGAATTTACCCATACGCTCGATTCCAAGGGAAGGGTTACGATTCCNTCGAAATGGAGAATATCAGGAGGGGACAACACTTACTTGGCTCTTCCCAACCCAAATGGATACATCACGGTTTATCCTCCCAAAATGATAGCTCGATTAGAGGAAAAAGTTTCGGAGGCAAGTTTGAGTGATATGCAGGCACAGTCTTTGTTGATGGAGCTTTTTGCAAAAGCTGACTCTTTTGGTTGCGATAAGCAGGGGCGGATTAATTTGAGTGATAAGTTATTGGAGCACGGAGAAATTGAAGGGAAAGCGGTTCTTGTTGGTAAGTTGACCTCTTTTGCGATTTGGTCGGAGGCTCGAAGGAAAAAGGAGCAGAGGGCGGAAAAGAGCAGGGATATTTTTGATGCGATGAGGGAGTTGGGGCTATGATGTGGTGTTGGATGAATAGAGTGGTGATTAGGGACGCCGCTCGTCGAAGGGGATTTCGTTCTGACTGCGGAGCCCCCCTCTCTCTCGGATTGTATGGCGCGGGTAATAGGTGGAAACTGGGGGGTTTGGATGTATTGTGGAGCGGCTGAGTTCGTGTGTTTGCCGGAGGCAGTGAAGCATGTCCCGGTATTAGTTAAGGAGTGCATGGGCTTTTTGGAGCCCGAGGGAGGAGGTGTCTTTGCGGATCTGACATTTGGCGGTGGTGGTCACAGCAGGGAAATCTTGTCGGCCAATATACTCAATCAATTGATGGCTGTTGATTGCGATCCGGATGCATCTGTTAGGGCTGAGGGTTTGCGTAGTGACTTTGGCGACAGGTTCGAATTTGTGGATTCGAAATTTCAGGATTTTGACAAATATGCGAAATCGAAGACTTTTAATGGAATTCTTCTTGATCTGGGTATTTCCTCCTTTCAATTGATGCAAGCAGAGAAGGGTTTCTCATTTAGATTGGATGCTCCAGTTGACATGAGGCTAAACCCAAGAGAAGGCACGAGTGCCGCAGAATTTCTTGAGAAAGCCTCTTTGGACAGTCTGGTTCGTGCAGTCCGGGAATACGGTGAGGAAAGGAGATGGAGGAAGGTCGTTGACGCGATAGTCAAAGCAAGGGGCACTGGAAGATTGCAGAGGACATTAACCGCCGCAGAAGTTGTTGCCGATGCTGTGGGTGGCCATCGGTCGAGGCAAAGGATTCATCCTGCCACAAAAACATTTCAGGGTCTGAGAATAGCCATAAATGGAGAGCTCGAAGCATTGGCTACTGTCTTGCCGAAAGCTTTTCGCTCTTTGAGGGAAGGAGGCGTTTTATGCGTAATTTCATTTCATTCCCTAGAGGATAGAATTGTTAAGAGATTTATGAGGAAAAAATCTGGCCGACCAGAACACAAAATGGATTTTAGCTACCTCGACGAAAGAACATCCTATGCTGAAATGCTGGGGACAAAAGCTGTGGTTCCTAAGCGGGAGGAAATTCTGGCAAACCCGAAAAGTAGATCAGCAAAGCTGAGAGCTTTGAGAAAGCTCAAGCATCAGGAATGAGACGTAATCAGATAGTCTTCTCTTTGGTTGCATTCCTGTTGATTGGATTTGGCGCAATTGGTATTGTTTGGATGAGATTGGGTATCTCGGACATCGCTGCCGAATGTGCAGTTTTGGAGGATGAGAGGGAGGTTTTGCTTCGCGAGGTTCAGGAATTGAGAGGGCAGCGTTCTTGGGCTATGAGACCATCTGTCTTGGCTTCCATGGTTGAGGGTAGACTGAAGATGGGAGTTCCTGAAAGGACTATCCATGTGAGTAGGAAAGAGATGTTGAGCAGGGTCGGAGGTAAGAGGGGGCAATTTGTTGTAGGAGACCGTCAGGAGTTGGCTGGGATGAATTCTTTAAATCAGGCTGGAAGGTGAAGAACCTCTTTGTCGGCAAGATTCGTTATTACTTGGTATTTTTTGGCGTTATTTGTGCATTTGGTTCGGTTGGTGGGAGACTGGTTTGGTTGCAGGTTTGGAATGCGGATAAATTTACTCAAATTGCTACTGATGCCCGGAAAAAAATTGTTACGATTAAAGCCAGGCGTGGAGATATTGTCGACTCGAAGGGCAATTTGTTGGCAACGACGAGATCTGTGGTCGAAGTGGGGTTAGATCCACATGTGGTCGAAAAGGAAGATGAGCCAAAGTTGAAGCAATTAGCCGGTTACCTGGGTGTAGGTTTGGATGAAATTGAGAAAGCTTGTGATAAAAAGTTTTTTTATCTGAATGATGGGACGAAGGGTAGGGATGTGAGATGGGTTAAACTAAAGGAGAATGTGGATGAGGGAACCTACAGGAAAATCCAGGAATTGCGGATCAAGGGAGTTTATGGCAATTTCAAGCATTCTAGGCTTTATCCGAACAAGAGATTGGCTTCCCATCTGTTGGGTTTTGTGAACAAGGAGAGTCTGGCTGTCATGGGTGCGGAGCGTTATGCGGATTATTATTTGACTGGGCAGGATGGATGGAGGGAAAGCGAGAAAGATGGGCGTAGGAGAGAAATGCCTCAACATCGGTCGTTCGAAATGAGATCAAAGGATGGGCTCAATGTCGAGTTGAGCATAGATCGGAGAGTTCAGGATTTGGTGGAAAAGGAAATTTCATCTTTGGTTGATGATTATTCCCCTGAGAGTGTCAGTATTATTGTTAGTGACCCAAAATCAGGCTTCGTTCACGCCTTGGGAAATTATCCAAATTTTGATCCTAATAAGTTTAATTCCTCGGAAATGGCTAATCAGCGAAATCGGGCTTTGTCTGATGTATATGAGCCGGGCTCCACATTTAAGATTGTTTCTGTGGGAGGCGCAATGAATGAAGGACTGATCAATGAGGATGATATCATAGATTGTGCCCAATCTACATTTTTGAGTGGTAGGAGAACGATGCGCCTGCCGAGCGATCATAATCCACTTGGGAAAATTAGCGTTAGCAAAGTCGTGCAGAAATCGAGCAACCGTGGTGCGGCAAGACTTGGAATATTACTTGGAAAAGAGAGACTCTACCAATATTCACAGGCATTTGGTTTCGGTTCCAAGACTGGATTTGGTATTGGGGGCGAGCGAGAAGGTACACTGCACCATCCTTCAAGGTGGGATGGTTTGACAATTGCAACTTTACCTATCGGGCATGCTGTGAGTGCTACTCCAATTCAGGTTCATAGTGCGATGTCCTCGGTTGCCAACGACGGAATATTGATGAAGCCGCAATTCATAAGTAGAGTGTTTGACAAGACTGGGAAAACAGTCGTTCCATTTAGGCCAAAACCTGTGAGGAGAGTTCTTTCATCAACGGTGTCCAAAAAATTAAGTGAAATGCTTGTTTCGGTTGTTAGCGAGGAAGGGACGGCCAGAAGAGCAAGTATTGAAGGATTTCCGGTTGCTGGTAAAACTGGGACAACTCAAAAAATCATAGATGGAAAATACTCTAACCGTCATCATGTTGCATCTTTTTCGGGATATTTCCCGGCTAATGATCCTAAAGTATGTTTAACCATTGTGGTGGATGAACCAAAGATGGGACAAGGCAGGTTGGGTTATGGTGGCGTAGTTGCCGCTCCATCATTTCAAAGGTTGGGTAAAGAAATTGCAGCCTACTGGGGATTAAGGGGATACGATCAGTCCAAGGAGTTGGCGAGCTATCAGGAAAGCGGATCAAGATACAATACCATAAAATGATTATATGAGTGAACAAACTATGACGGAATCAATTGATGTTGTAAGGAACCGAATGAAAAATAAGAAATCATTGCGTTCTACTTTCGGGAATGATTTTGGAGAGGAATTGGAATCAGTTTTAGATGGAATCGAAGTTGAGGATGTTCATTCTGACAGCAGAAGGGTAGGAAACGGAAGCTTGTTTGTTGCGATACCTGGCAGTCGGGAGAATGGTGAAAAATATGCTGCGGAGGCTGTTGATCGAGGTGCGAGTGTAGTTGTCACCGAAAATGAGGTTCTCCAATTGAATGGCGATGTAACCAAGGTGTGCGTAAGTAACGCAAGGATGGCTTTAGCCAAAATAGCTCGGCGTCATAATGGGTGTCCGGATTTGGATTTGAGTTTGGTGGGAGTAACGGGTACGAACGGAAAGACGACGGTGACTACACTGATTCGATTTCTCTTGGAGGAATCTGCACGTCCTGTTGGACTCATAGGTACGGTCAGATATCATTTGGGTGATCGTGAAATTCCAAGTTTTAGGACTACTCCAGAGTCTTCTGATTTATTTCCCATGCTCAAGAGCATGCTGGCTGCGGGTTGTTCGGAAGCAGTGATGGAAGTTAGTTCACATGGCATCCATCAATGCAGGGTTTATGGTCTTAGCCTCGATATTACGGTATTCCTAAACCTTTCGAGGGATCACTTGGATTACCATAGTGATATGGAATCTTATTTTCACGAAAAGAGAAAAATTTTTAATGGTGAAAATGGTAACCTACCACGAGTTGCAGTAATAAACGGTGATTGTTCATATGGAAAAAGACTGATTGAGCAATTGCCTCCACAAGTCCAAATCCTAACTTTTGGAACTAGTGAAGGGTGCGATTTTAGAGCACGGGATATTGAAGTTGGAGAAACGGAGACTCGCTTTATTTTAGATTCTCTTTCCGGAACTCATGTGGTTACGAGTCCGTTGATTGGAAGGTTCAATGTAATGAATTTACTCGCTTCATTAGCCGTCATTCACGCACGCGGAAAGTCAGTGCCTGACTCGCTTAGAAAGGTCGGTTCATTTGAGGGAGTTGATGGCAGAATGGAGTCTGTTTCAGAAAACAATGATTTCAAGGTTGTGGTAGACTATGCTCATACTCCTGACGCTTTGAGGAATGCGCTTTCTATCTTGAGGGAATGCACACCCGGAAAACTTCATGTTGTTTTCGGATGCGGGGGTGATCGTGACAGAGGAAAGAGAATGGAAATGACTCGAGTTGCTTGTGCTGGCGCAGATCAGGTATGGGCAACCTCCGACAATCCCAGAACTGAATCTTTGAATGAAATTTTTCAGGATATGCGCAAGGGTATTTCCAGGGGAGCAAAAATAAGTTTCATTGAGGACCGTAGGCGTGCCATCAGTTTGGCTCTTGATGGCGCAGGAGAAGGGGACTGCGTATTGATTGCTGGAAAAGGTCATGAACCTTTCCAGGAAGTTCAATACACCGCCGTTCCTTTTGATGACAGGAAAGTGGCAAGAGAACTCCTGAAAGTTAAAAGGCTTAGTCCGTGATGCTTAGATTCGATCCAAGTGAATTGGCCAAGTGGTGTAGAGGGAAATGGTCAAATGTTCCCACGAGTCCAATATCCGGCTTTACCATTGATACTCGTAATCTGGGTGCTGGGCAGGTCTTCGTTGCGTTAGAAGGCGAAAGGGATGGGCACAATTTTATTGATATGGCCAAAGCGGGAGGGGCTAGTGGAGCTTTAGTGCGTCGTCTTGGTAATGCCAGCGACTTTCCACAATTGGTAACGGAAAGTCCACTAGAGTCCCTCCAAAGGATTGCCCGTAGCCATAGGAATAATTTCCTTGGCAATGTTGTTGGTATTACGGGTAGTTGCGGCAAGACTTCCACAAAAGACATGCTTTCCACTTTTTTGGGTGTTGAAAACACTCTTTTTACTGAAGGCAATTTCAATAATCATCTCGGGGTTCCATTGACTCTTTTGGGTATGGACAACGAGATTCACGAATATGCAGTGATCGAGGCAGGGATCAATCAAGTTGGTGAAATGAGCACCTTGAGGGATATGATCAATCCAAATTTGGCAATTGTCACAAATATAGGCTCATCACATTTGGAAGGACTTATTTCAGAGCAAATAATAGCAAGGGAAAAAGCAATGCTAATGGGGGCAACGGAAAACTTGGAATTGGTAATATTCCCTGAGAAATGCCTGAAATTTGAGGACTTCAAAAGAATACGGCAAAAAGAGGAGACTCGTAGCATTGTTCTCATAAATGAGGAACCAGATGGAAAAGTTCCTCCTAATACCGCCTATTTTCAATTTCGGACTGAAACAAACATAACCGGGAACCCATCTGCCCTTAGGCTTTGGCGCAGTGGGTTCCCGGTTTTGAATTTGGAAACNATTGCCATGTCCAAAGGGATGAGTTCCAACTTGGCTTTGGCAGCGGTCGCTGCCCTGGAATTAGGGATTCAGCAGGATGATTTCTTCGAACGCCTACCCCAATATGCGCCCTCGGCCTTGAGAGGCAGAGTGCTTCAAGGCCGTGGGCGCGCCTATTTCGTTGATTGCTATAATGCAAATCCATCATCAATGGTTGATTCCACTACCCACTTTGCGGATTTATGTGAAGGGAAGCCAAAACTCTTTGTTCTTGGAGGCATGGAGGAACTTGGAGAGAAAGAAGAGGAGTTGCACAGAAAAACGGGTAGGGAAGTCGCTCTTGGAAAATCGGACTTGGCCTTGATGATTGGTGAAAAGGCTTCTTGGATGGCCGAAGGTATGCTTGAGGCTGGTAACAGTCCGGATCAGATCATGCTCTTGGAAGACAAAGAGGCTGCTCGTCCCGTAATCGAGGATTTTGATGGAGCAGTCCTGTTCAAGGGAAGCCGAAAGAGCAAGTTAGAGACACTTGTCCCCAGTTGGGCNGTTTGAAGATGTTAAGTTATCTTCAAAGTTGGGAAGAAATCTTAGGACCGCTCAGATTGTTTCAATTTATTTCGGTTCGTGCGATTTTAGCCGGAATTTCAGCACTTTTCATTGGATTTATTCTAGGTCCTGTAATTATTCGGAAATTAAAGGCTTGGGGNGCAAAGCAAGCTTTCCGAGACGAAGAAGAGGTTGGGAAACTTGCAGATCTCCATCAGGCGAAGGAAAAAACTCCGACCATGGGAGGATTGATTATCTGTTTTTCCGTTCTGATTTCATGCATTTTGTGGGCAGAGCCAAATGTTTATGTAATTTCTGCCCTTGTTGTTTTTATTATGCTTGCAGGCATTGGCTTTGCTGATGATTTTCTCAAAATTTCACGNAAAAACAGTCGTGGACTACCGGGAAGATACAAACTGCTTGGGCAATTTATTACTTCAATGGTTGCCATATTCTTTCTTTTTGGTCCGCCAGCAGCCTCTCTTTATGGATTGGATGCCCAGCCTTTGGGTAGTGAACTGAAAATGAGAGAAATATGGGTGCCTTTTTATAAGGAAGCTGTGTTTCAGAATCTTTCCATTGGAGTAGTATTCATCTTTTTTTGGATTACGCTTACCGGTTCCAGCAACGCTATTAATCTGACCGACGGTTTGGATGGTCTTGCCATTGGATGTACGGTTACCGTAGCTTTGACATACGGAGTCATGGCATATGTTTCGGGCAACTTTGTTATTTCGGAATATCTTATGGTTAGCTGGATTCCGGGAACCGGTGAATTGGCTGTTGTNTGTTCGGCATTGCTTGGGGGAAGTCTTTCTTTTCTTTGGTTTAATGCTCATCCTGCTGAAATATTTATGGGAGACACTGGTTCTCTGGCAATCGGTGGGCTAATCGGAATGATTGCCTTGATGGTCCATCAACCCTTCACATTGGTGATTGTTGGAGGAATTTTTGTGATGGAAGCCGGATCGGTCATTTTGCAGGTAGTCTCATTCAAGACCACCGGTAAGAGAATTTTCAGAATGTCACCCATCCACCATCATTTTGAGCTCAAGGGATGGAGGGAAACAAAAGTCGTCATACGTTTTTGGATTCTTTCTTTGCTTTTTGCACTCTTTGGACTCGCAACCCTCAAGCTCAGGTAGAATGGTCGAAGTCAAAATGAATTGGGAGAAAATGCGGGCAAAGCCCGCAGCTATTCTAGGAAAAGGAATTAGTGGTCGAGGGCTTGAAAACTTGTTGAAGAGNTTAAATTGGAACAGCTGGACTTTTGATGAAAAGGGGGTCCCTTTCAGTCAGTCAAAGTTGAATGATTCTTCGGTTGTACTTTCTAGTCCCGGTTTTTCCCCAAATCATCCGTGGATACGCATGACTCAAGAATCTAATGTTCCGTTATACGGAGAAATGGACTTTGCTTCCTCTTTCATAGGCAATGATTCCCTTGCAGTCACTGGAACAAATGGCAAAACTACGCTATCTTATCTCTTGGCTCATGTAATGAAGCATTTGGGGGAAAAAAGTGTGCTGGTTGGGAATATGGGATATCCGCTATCCCAATATCTTGCCGATACTATAAGTACCAATGAAAGATTGGTTCTGGAGGTAAGTTCTTTCCAGACGGGAAATTTGCAGATTCTGGAGCCTGCATACTCATTTTGGACAAATTTTGAAGATGATCATTTGGATTATCATGAGAGTCGCAGGAAATATTTTCTATCCAAGATGCGATTGCTTGAAAGAACGAGGGAAACCTCTTGGGTTGGAGAAAGTGTTAGGTACGGAGCCCGTAAGTTAAAGATCCAACTTTCTCCCAGTGTTCGTGTGGTCCATCGCAGACCATCAAGAAATTTTCCTCTTTCGGAAGGGCACTTTTTATCAAGTTTTCCACAGAGAGAAAACTATTCCATCGCGGAAGCATACTTTAGGACCAGAGGCGTGTCTCCAGAGGAATTTGCTGAATTGGTTGAAGATTTTGTACCGCAACCTTTCAGACTTCGTCAAATCGCTCAGATTCAAGAAACAAGTTTCTGGAATGATTCCAAGGCTACAAATCTTTCNGCAACNCTTGCCGCATGCCGTTCAATGAAAGGGAGAACCATTTGGATTGGCGGTGGAAAATCCAAAGGAACTCAAGTCGATCAATTTGCAATAGGAATGAAAGACTATTTGGATCAGGCTTTTGTTATCGGAGAAGTGTCCGATGAGCTTTACAGTTCCTTTACGCATAATGGAATTCCAGTTTCCAGATGCCGCAGTTTGCCCGAGGCGGTTGAGGGGGCTTATCTTGCTTCCAAGTCAAAGACGAATGTCCTTTTCAGTCCCGGCTTTGCAAGCTTCGATCAATTTCAAAATTATGAGGATCGAGGAAATCTCTTTAATCAGGTTGTTTTCGATTTGAAGAAAAAGACTCGAATGAGTACTCAAGTAGAGTCGAACTGATCATCCCCAACAAAGATAAATATGAAACTAACAAGAATATTCGGAATCGTTTTAGGACTGCATGTCNTAGTTATTGCCCTGGTCATGCTTCAACCAGGATGCCAGTCGGGCAAGCAAGTTATTAAGCCCGATGCCAATTCCACCTNTGCGGTTGAGCCCGTTCCTTTGGACTCATTCAATCAGGGTAGTCGGTCNGGTCAAAGNGAAGANCCTGANCCCGTCAATGAGTTTGTATCTCCTTCCAGACCAAAACCAGGAGAGATTATCGTTCCTGGNGGCAACCTTCCGGGAAATCCCGCCGAAGAGGAAACCGCTCCTGGATCAACTTTAGTTGAAGCAGAGACGAACATTCTTCCACAGGATTTGACGGTTTACAAGATTCAGCGTGGAGACACTCTCTGGGGAGTTGCTCGNAAGAATCAGGTCTCGTTAAGCANTCTCTTGGGCGCGAATCCAAAGATTTCCCAGAATTCCAAACTTTCAATTGGGCAGGAAATTCTAATCCCCTCATCTGGCAGTCAGGTTGAGCCCATCGCTACACCCTCATCCACTCCGGTCGAAAGTGGAGGAAATTACATCGTAAAACCAGGAGACAACCTATCGAAGATTGCCCAACTCAATGGAGTTTCTCTCGCTGACCTGATGAGTGTCAATCAATTGAACAAATCATCGATTATCCGCCCCGGACAGTCATTGGTAATTCCCGAATCTACCGGATTGTCCACTCAAGCGGTAATCCCATCCGCAAATCCGGTTCCTGATGGTGCTACCACCCACATCGTCAAAAAAGGCGATAATCTTACAAGGATTGGATTGATCTATGGAGTAGGCGTTAAGCAGATCATGGAGTGGAACGGACTGGTGGATGCTGGGAAAATTAGAGTGGGGCAAAGTCTGATTGTATCGGGTTCCTCGTCTACTGAACCGAATCCTCCAACAGTTGATTCTGTGGAGCAACCTCAACCAAGTGCGAATGAAAGTTTGGAAAACTTCTTCAAGGGAACGGTTGAAGAGCGACCGGTTGTGGCTGAGCCCGAAGAGAATCCTTAGGGTAAAGATGCTTTCAGTGGTGTGAGTAAAACGGATGGCAAAATTTTTTGAAGAGCGATTAAGCCTAAGATCTTTTGATTGGATAAGCCCCTACATTTTAATGGCGGCTTTTTCCATGTCTATGCTTGGACTGGTCATGCTCTTCAGTGCAGGTGCGGTTAAGGGTGCCCAAACTCTTCTGACCAAGCAGTTGATTTGGCTTGGAATGTCGGTCCTCGTATTCCTTTATGCCGTTTTCATGGATTTGAATTGGTTGAGGCAAAAAGGGTGGATCTTGTATTGCTTTTGTCTCTTGGCACTTTTTATGGTTTTGGTTCCCGGTCTTGGAGTAAAGGTAAATGGTGCCCAAAGATGGCTGGGTTTGGGACCATTGAGAGTACAACCATCGGAATTTGCAAAGCTTGGCTTGGTGGTGGTTATGGCTGCCTTTTTTGCTTCAAACCAAAGGGATTGCCAGCGTTTTTTGCGTGGTTTTGTTTTTCCTTCACTGATTATTGGCAGTTGTTGTATTCCAATTATTCTGCAACCTGACTTTGGTACCNGTTTTCTTTGCGGNGCGGTGGCGGTCACCATGCTGTTTCATTCGGGATGCAGTTTGCGTTGGCTTGTTCCGTGCACATCCATTGTCATCACTATCTTTTCGGTACTGGTTTATTTTGATCCAGTACGCATTCGAAGAGTCACATCCTTTCTGGATGTTGAGGCAAATGCCAATGACAGTGGTTATCAGTTGTGGCAGGGAATGCTTGCCTTTGGTGTCGGTGGCCTTGAAGGGGTCGGACTGGGCTTGGGCAGACAGCAGATTCACTTTCTTCCTGAGGCCCATACGGATTTTATCTTCCCGGTAATTGGGGAAGAACTTGGGCTCATCTGCACCATGCTTATCTTGCTTGCGTTTCTTGCTCTGTTTGTTGGTTGCTATTGGAAACTGCGGAATGCTTCGCGAGTTTTCGAATATCAATTGGTTCTGGGCTCCATACTCTTCATATCCCTGCAGGCAATCATAAACATGGGTGTGGTTACCGGTTTGTTGCCAACCAAGGGAATGTCACTTCCATTCATCAGTTATGGAGGCTCCAATCTTATGGTCACTTTTATTTTTCTGGGTTGGATCCTAAACGTCTTTCGCAACTGGCATAATCCCAAGACACAGAAGGTTAGGGAACTATGAGTCGGATCATGATTGCATGTGGCGGTACCGGTGGACATTTGACACCCGGGATTTCACTTGCTCAGTCTCTTGAAGAGCGTGGTTTTACGAGTTGGCTTCTAATCAGCAGAAAATCGGTTGACTCACGTCTCGCCCAAAAATATCCGAATCTTAGTTTTGTCGCCGCTCCTGGGGCCGCTCTGGTCAGAAGCCCTATGGGAGTGCTTCGATTTTTAAAAGAGCTCTTTCTTTCTTATCGAATGGCACTCAAATTTATTCGCAAAAATGAAATTGATGCAGTGGTTGCATTTGGAGGTTTCACTTCGCTTGGTCCAGCCATGGCCGCGCGATGGCAGGGGATTCCGATCTTTTCTCATGAAGCAAACCGTGCGGTGGGTAAGGCAGTTCGTTTAATTTCCCGATATTGCAGAAGAGTTTATTTACCGGAAGGTATGCTATTGGGTGGCGTACAGAATCAGATAGTTCGGAATTTGGGGTATCCGCTGAGATTGGAATTTCGAAGAATGCCCAAAGAAAGGGCCCGAAAGATTTTGGGAGTATCTCACAAGGCAAAGTTACTGGTTGTATTAGGTGGAAGCCAAGGTGCCCAATCGCTCAATCAGTGGGTCAAGGGAAACCTGGAGAACTTGTCTGCCGATGGGATTTCGACCTATTGTATCACGGGCATGCAAAACGAGAGCTCCGGCAGGGTCGAATTGCTTGATGAGTCGGGCAATTCAATTGTCAGTAGTTTTGTCTCCTTTTCCGATGAGATGAATGTGGTCATTTCGGCGGCGGATGTCATTGTTTCACGTGCGGGTGCAGGTTCTTTGGCTGAAATTGTTCGCTGTCGCGTACCATCGGTGATGGTACCTTATCCTTATGCTGCAGATGATCATCAGCGTTTGAATGCCCGTTTCCTCGAGTCCAAGGGAGGTGGGGTCGTTTGTGAGGATGATGTAATTGAAAATGAACTGATCGGAGAAGTTCGTGAAATGATGTTTAATGAGGAGTTGAGGTCAATGATCCGGCAAAATCTTTTTGCCATTGATCCGGGCGATGTGGCTTCAAAGATGGTTGAGGATATTCGACAGGTTCTCAGCAATGAGAAGGGACGGGAAACCAAGCGTATGCGTTTTTGGAAGGCATTTGCATGATTGATTCCAGAAAAATATTTTTGTTTGGAGCTGGAGGAATGGGGATGTCTCCGCTCGCTTGTTATCTGGTAGAGAGTGGATTTGAGGTGGAAGCATATGACGATTTTTTCACCGAACCCACTCATTCCAATCTCCAGCAAAGTGGAGTAAGGATTCTCCACGAACCAATTCCTATCAATCAGCCCGATTTGGTGATTCGCTCAAGTGCGGTCTCCAAGGACGATCCGAGACTTTTGCCCTTCCGTAAGAGCAACCTTCCCATTTTCCGTCGGGGAACTTTCGTTTCCCGCTTTTGCACATCCAAAAGGGTTGTTGCAATTGCGGGCAGTCACGGAAAAACAACTACGAGTGGCATGTTGGTCTGGGCNCTGAAACAAGTTGGTTTTTCCTTTTCNCATATGGTTGGGGGAAGATTCGCAAAAGATGTTCTNCCACTTGGTTCAGCTTCGGATAAATCGTCCTGGCTCATTCTGGAATTGGATGAGAGTGATGGAACAATCGGCGAATTTTCTCCGGAAATAACCACCGCTTTGAACTGTGACTTGGATCATGTTGATCANTATGAATCCAGGGAATCTCTGGAGAACGCCTTTGTCGGACTNTTTGAAAGAACATCCGGTACCATTCTCGTACCGGAAGGATCGAGACTTCAAGCTTTGGCGGAGCAGGTAAATGGNGAGAAGATTGGCTTGTATCCCCGTCACGAGAATCCAGCTGATTTTCTCATTGCCAACCGGGAGGCTGCGATCGCCACAGCCTTGGCGATGGGGGCAGATATTTCCAAGGTGAATTTTGATGAATTTCCNGGAATGGAACGTAGACAATCNGTTCTCTTTGACTCTGANGNATTGACGGTTCTTGAGGATTATGCCCATCATCCTTCCGAAATCCGTTCACTCTTAAGTGATCGCAGGAGAAAATTTCCCGACCGTTGGATGAAAGTTGTTTTTCAGCCCCATCGATTTTCGCGNACCAAAGCTTTGGCCGAATCTTTTACCGAAGAATTGTCGGAAGTGGATGATCTGCATTTTTTGCCCACCTATGGAGCTTTTGAGAAGTATGATGCCGAGGGATCTTCGGAAACCTTGCTGGGCAGTCTTCCGCCACGATTGAGGAAAAACGCCGGAGTGCACGATGACTTTCTCGAATTTTACAAATCGGAGGGACTCCGCAAGCCAACTGACAAGGACATGCAAGTGCTTTTTGTNGGAGCTGGAAACGTTGACCGCTGGGCACGGGGAACCTCCGCCATGTTGCANGGCGGTGATGATCGCTATAAGGCTTTTGGCCACTATTTGAAGAACCGNTTGTCCATCGAATGTCTCCTTTCATCGTACGAATCATTGGCTTCCAAAACCACGATGGGTGTGGGAGGAAAGGCAAGGTGGTACGCCGAGCCTCGGAATCTGGTGGATTTGCGTTCTCTTATTGAAGCCTGTGACCTTCTTTCGGTTCCGCGGGTGATGCTTGGCAGGGGATCAAACCTTATCGTCCCGGATGATGGTTATGCCGGATTGGTCATCCGTATGAAAGGATCATTTTGGTCCGATATTTCAAAACGTTCGGATGATTCCCTGATAGTTGGTGCGGGAGCTCGTTTGAAGGAGATTTGTCTACAAGCCTGCAAGAACGAGCTCCGGGGTTTCGAATTTCTGGAGGGGATNCCCGGAACGTTGGGAGGTGCGCTGCGGATGAATGCAGGAGCGATGGGTTGGGAGATTTTTGATCTCGTGGATTGGGTCTCATTTCTGCTTCCTGACGGTACCATACGTGAAATTCCGGGATCGGAAATGAACATTGGCTATCGTCACTGCCGGGAAGCGGAAAACGGAATTGCCTTGCGGGCAAAGCTTAGGGGAGAGGGAAGATCCGATCACCGTGCCATCCGCAAGACCATTGAGAAAATGGCACGCAAACGCCGGTCGTCCCAACCTCGTCAAGCAAGTGCCGGTTGTGTTTTTCGCAACCCCGAGAATGTCTCTGCCGGTTGGCTTATTGAGCAGTCCGGAATGAAGGGTGAATCCGTTGGAGGAGCCCGCATCTCGGAAGTGCATGGTAATTTTATCGTAAATGAAGGTGGTGCAACNGCTGAAGACGTCATTTCGCTGATGCGCAAAGTGAAACGCAAAGTGCATGATGAACAGGGGGTCGACATGCAACCTGAAGTTGGTCTTCTGGGCAAAAAATGGGAGGAACCGCTCTCATGAAATTTCCCTCCGAGGACAACTCCCGCATAGCNGTCCTCTCGGGCGGAGTTGGTCCCGAGCGTGAAGTCTCCTTGAATTCGGGCCAGGCNCTTGCCGATGCGTTGGAGGAGTTCTTTCCGGTTGACCTGATTGATTTGACCAAGCGTGAAATCCCCTCGGAATTGGATCCTTCCAAGCATGTTGTGTTCCCGGTCATTCACGGAACCTTTGGCGAGGACGGATCCCTCCAGGCATTGCTGGAGGAAAATGGATTTTCCTATGCCGGTTGCGATTCCTCATCCAGTCGGCTTTGCATGAACAAGGGGCTCTGCAAGGATCAGGTCGCAGGAGACGGTGTCCGNGTGGTGCCGGATTTTCGTTTTGAAAACNCTCGGGAAGTGTCGGCGGCAAAAGTCGTTTCGCAATTGGGAAGGGAACTGGTTGTTAAGCCTGCCGACCAGGGGAGCAGTGTTGCTCTGCACATCTGTCATGGGGAGGATGAATTGCAGGGGATTCTGGACGAACTGGGTACCGGCAGTTGGATGATTGAGACACGAATTGTCGGACGCGAGGTGACCATTGGTTTTTTGAAAGGTCAGGCGCTGGGAATCGTCGAGGTGGTCCCGGAGGGAGGCGTGTATGATTATACCAGAAAATATTCCGCCGGTAAGACGGAATACCGATTCCCTGCAGTGCTCGATTTTGAAGTGGAGGAAGAGATCAGGAAGATGGCCAAACTTGCTTACGATTCCTCCTCCTGTCGTGATTTCGCCCGAATTGACTTTATGATTTCGGAAGACGGCATTCCTTATTTCTTGGAAATCAATACGCTTCCCGGTCTTACCACTACCAGCCTCTTTCCCAAAAGCGCTCATTGTTCGGGATACGACTTTTCAAAACTTGCGCAAAAGCTTCTTGAGGGAGCGATGTCCAGGCATCACGACTCCCTGAGCATTCTTAAATAAAACCCGATTCATAAGATGAGAAAGAAAACCAAGAAAAGTACGGGCCAGGAAAGCGGATGGAGAAAGCTTGCTCCAAAATCATCCAGACGCCCCTCGACCATTCCTGCCTTTCGCAAAAAGCTCAGCCTGCTCGGACGGATTTTCACGCTTGTCTTTGTTCTTGGAATTGCGGGGCTTGGCTTTTGGTCTCTTGACCGTTGGTTTGGTCCCGAATCCGGGCCCCTTGATCTTACGGGCCCCGGTGCTCCGATTTCCAAAATCGAATTTTCCAGTGACGGAGCGCTTTCGCCCTCATGGTTTGACAATTGGTTTGGCCCCCTTCGCGAACGCTCGCTCATGGATATCGATATTGAAAAGTTGCGGATCGAACTTGAGAGGGAAGACCAGGTCGAATCCGCCATGGTTTCCCGCCGCTTCCCCTCCACTTTGCATGTTCAAATAAGGGAGCGTACACCTCTTCTCGTTCTACGGTTGCGCAACCGCTCGGGATCGCATGAGGATTGGATTGTTGGTTCCCAGGGAAAGCTTTACCGGGGAGCGGGTTACTCAAGGGCAGAACTTTCTCTTCTGCCCTCCTTATCCGTTCCTTCCAAGTCTCTGAAAAGACTGAAAGATGGCGAAGGGTTTCATGATCTCGGAGAAATTGCCCTTATTTCACCGCTTTTGGAACTGGTAAAGAGAGACTATCCCGCCATGTACCGTGACTGGCAGGTCGTGTCCTATGACCTGGAGGATGGGGAAGGCCCTTATTCTTATGTCCGGATTCGTTCGGGAAAGGTTCGTGAAATTCGGTATTCCCCTCGTGATTATGCCGCTCAACTCAAGCGTTTGCATTATATCCTGCTAGAGCCCGACTTTCGGAGAAAACCAGTTATCGAATCCATTAATTTGTGCCACGACCGTTCGGTCTTTGCAAAAATTTGAAAGCCTACCCCGTAACCCATTCATCAATATGAGCAAAATTATCGGAGCAGTAGAAATAGGAACATCTCAGGCCAAGGCTCTTATTGGCGAAGTGGGAGAGCAGGGAAATCTCAGTATCGTTGGCATGGCCACT
>NZKO01000017.1 GCA_002692535.1 Opitutia bacterium | reverse complement strand
TTGGGAAAATGATCGTGAGAGATCTTCCTGTCGGTCATCCTTTAAGCCTCGATGATATCAATATGGCTGACTGATTTATGGAATGAAGTAAGTTTTTGTGGTATATTTAGCGAGTGTCCAAATCTACAGCAGCTAAAGTCATCAAAATCCCCAATTTTTTCGGCTCTTGCGAGGTAAGGCTCAGGAGTGCTTGCGTATGGGTATCAAAACACGATCCTGGCAGATGCCTAACGCTTGAGGAAATTGCTGCGATTATGGGTGTGACTCGTGAGCGAGTAAGGCAAATAGAAGCACAAGCATTAAAAAAGCTTAGGCATCCCTCTCGGATGCAGTATTACAACTAGTTGAGTAGTAGGATGAAATTGTTTCCAAAATGCTTTTTTTTGGCGACCTGTAATTGTGATTTCAGATAATCAAAACTTTTCTACTGAAGATGCCTATCTGCTTCTTAATGGGATGAAGAAACTAGGTCCGGTCAGTGTTCGAAAGTTATTGTTAGCTTTTGATGGTGACCCTAGGAAAATTCTCTTGGCTAGTAGGTCAAAGCTTTTGTCTGTAGACGGGATTGGACAAGGCATGGTTGATAGCATCTTGGCAAACACAAACGAAAAATGGCTTGAAAATGAAAAAAAAGCAATAGCTTCTAGGGGTGTTGAATTTCTCACCCAGAAATCCTACCCTGAATTGCTTAAGCAAATATACGATCCCCCCATCGGTCTCTATCTTAAAGGCTGCATCCCAAGCATACCTTCTATTGCAATTGTGGGCACGAGGCATCCAAGCTTGTATGGGAGGCGTATTTGTCAAGAGTTGGCATCTGGGTTGGCAGAAGAAGGTCTCTGCATAGTGAGTGGTATGGCAAGAGGAATTGATTCCATTGCGCACACTGCGGCTTTAGCTGTCGATGGAAGGACACTTGCTTTTCTGGGAAGTGGCATTGATATAATTTATCCTCCAGAAAACATTAAACTTTATCGTGAAATCTCAGAAAAAGGTGCTGTAATTTCTGAGTTTCCCCTTGGAAGAAAAGCTGACAAAAGAACATTTCCCATGAGAAATCGATTGGTTTCGGGAATTTCATCTGCAGTGATCGTAATCGAGTCTGCCGCCTCGGGTGGTAGTTTAATCACTGCACAATTTGCGGCGGAACAGGGGCGAATTGTTTTTGCAGTTCCCGGTAGGGTAGATCAGCCTGAGTCAGCAGGATGCAATCATCTCATTCGGGATGGTGCTATTTTAGCTAGGAATACACAGGATATCATCGATGAGATCAAAGATAGTATGTTGGGTGGAATTACTTTCTCAAAAAAAGGATCCAATGAAACAGCAAATGATCAAAATTTTCAGAATAAAGCAAAAAGTGAAAATTTGAATTCGGAAGAAAAAGAGGTTTTCTCAATTCTGAAGGATGGTTCCTGTCTCGATTTGAATGAAATGATAGAAAAATCTAATCTCAGTTTTTCACAATTAAGTTCAACTCTTACAATGATGGAAATCAATGGAATTCTAGGTAAAAGAGCAGACGGGAAATTTGAATTAAAATAAAATCATTGCGTCGCTTTTGTTTGCCTTAGTAGGCATCGACTTTATCATGGNTATTTGTTTAGGGGAGTCACTGGAAGTGACTGAGAGTTGGTTTTCCTTACCATGACCCTTTGAACCTGATACGCGAACCGTCGTAGGGAAAACCATCTTATTCCTTCGACTAACAGAATGTTTTATGATAANAAAAGTTGAAGAGACAGATACGAATATTTCGGAAAAATTTGAAAACTCCAAGAGAGTTTATGTCCAGAACGAAAACAAGTCTGTTAAGGTACCGATGAGAGAAATTTCATTGTCTGCAACAAATAAGCCAGATGGAAGTCAGGAACTGAACGAACCAGTAAGAGTTTACGACACCTCAGGACCTTGGGGAGATCAGGAGTTTCAGGGTGATTACTCCAAAGGTTTACCAAGATTGAGGTCGCCCTGGATAGAGAGTAGGAATGATACGGAAGAAATATCAGGTAGGGAGGTAAAGCCGTCTGACAATGGGTATCTTTCGGAAATCCATGATCGAAAAGTATCAGATAAAATAAATGAATTTCCTGATTTTGATCGGAGCAACCTCAGCGTACTTAGGGCCAAAAAAGGCTCGACTGTCACTCAGTTGCAATACGCTCGCGAAGGTAAAATAACCCCAGAAATGGAATTTATAGCAATACGGGAAAATATGAGATTGCAGAATTTGAGAGGTGATCTGGAATCNCATGAAAAGCATCATCGTAATGAGCTTTCTCATCAACATCTNGGTGAGTCATTTGGGGCATCCATCCCTAAGGAGATAAGTCCAGAATTCGTACGCAGTGAGGTAGCAAGAGGTCGTGCGATTATTCCTTCCAATATCAATCANCCTGAATTGGAACCTATGATCATAGGTCGCAATTTTCTGGTAAAGATCAATGCAAATATTGGAAACTCCGCAGTTACTTCTTCGATTGAAGAAGAAGTCGAGAAAATGAGATGGGCAACACATTGGGGGGCTGACACTCTGATGGATCTTTCGACTGGTAAAAATATCCACCGTACTCGTGAGTGGATACTTCGGAATTGTCCCGTTCCAGTTGGTACTGTGCCCATATATCAGGCTTTGGAAAAGGTAAACGGTAAGCCTGAGGATTTGAATTGGGAGATCTTTCGAGATACTCTGGTCGAGCAGGCAGAGCAAGGCGTTGATTATTTTACAATCCATGCTGGAGTACTTCTACGTTATGTNCCATTAACGAGCAAACGCATGACTGGAATTGTNAGTAGAGGTGGATCCATTATGGCAAAATGGTGCTTGGCTCATCATCGTGAGAATTTTCTATACGAGCACTGGGACGAGATATGCCAGATCATGTCTTATTATGATATTTCTTTCTCTATCGGGGACGGATTAAGACCAGGCTCGATTGCCGATGCGAATGATGAAGCTCAGTTTGCCGAATTGAACACACAGGGAGAATTGACCAAAAGAGCATGGGAATTTGGCGTTCAAGTAATGAATGAGGGTCCGGGGCATGTGCCTATGCACATGATTAAGGAGAATATGGAAAAACAANTTGATTGGTGTCAGGAGGCTCCATTTTACACATTAGGACCACTGACCACTGATATTGCTCCTGGTTATGACCATCTCACAAGTGGTATTGGTGCAGCCATGATCGGTTGGTATGGTTGTGCCATGTTGTGCTATGTCACACCAAAAGAACACTTGGGACTGCCTGATAGAGAAGACGTCAGGGAAGGGGTTCTCGCTTACAAGATTGCTGCTCATGCTGCCGACTTGGCCAAAGGGCATCCAGCTGCCCAATATCGGGACAATGCGATTTCAAAAGCAAGATTCGAATTCCGATGGGAGGACCAGTTCAACCTGTCATTGGACCCTCCTAAAGCCCGTGAGTTTCATGATCAAACGCTACCGAGCGACAACGCCAAGACAGCTCATTTTTGTTCAATGTGTGGCCCACACTTTTGCTCAATGAAAATCAGTGATGAAGTTCGGGAGTTTGCGAGAAAAAAAGGTCTTGATTCGTACGAAGCCATTGAAGCTGGTCTGAAAGACAAGGCTGAAGAGTTTATGGAAAAAGGTGGCGAGATTTATTCCACATAGAAATTTATGAATATCACGCTTAATGAAGAGAACCTTGAAGTAGCTGAGGGCACTTCATTGTCTCTGCTTCTAAAGTCATTGGGCAGAGATGATTCAAGGGGATGGGCAGTTGCAGTGAATGAAAAGGTTATTCCCAGAAGTGATTTTGAGGAGACGATCATCATGAAAGGCGATCAAGTAATCTTTATCCAAGCAACTCAAGGTGGTTAGGTACCAATGGACATAACACTCATATCACAACCAAGACTGAAGTATGACGAAGCTAATGTGATATGTCACCTTTTCGAAGTAGGATTGGAAAAACTCCACATCCGCAAACCCACGCACTCAGCATTAGAAATTTCAAGACTTTTAGATTCCATACCAGATCAATTTCTTTCTCACATTGTTATGCATAGGATTCCTCAACTTGTTAACGACTATGGCTTGGCTGGCTATCATCATGCAGATGGTGAAGATATGAAGGATTGCCGGGGAACTTCGAGTAGATCGATTCATTCCCTTAAGGACTTGTCTGCAGTTGATGGTAAGTTTGACTACTTTTTTTATGGTCCTGTTTACAAATCAATTTCGAAAAAAGATTACAAACCAAAGGTGCCGCTTTCAATGGTCAAAGAAGTTCTAGATTTGATTTCCCCAATAAAAAACAGACCAAAAGTTTATGCTATAGGTGGTATTCGTCGTAAAAAAATAATGCAACTTATGGAGACAGGCTTTGACGGTTTTGCTCTACTTGGGTCAATTTGGAGTCGCAGTGATCCAGTGGATGCTTTTAGTAAATTCAAGCATCATTGTGAAGAATCAGAGCATGCATTTGTTTGACCTGTAGCGTGGTACACGTATTAACATGACCACTCATCTACCTAAATTGTATTGTCTTACCTCAGATAAAATATCTGTTTCACATTCTCATCAGGTTCTAAGGTTTTGCGAGGCAGGAGTTCGCTTCATTCAATTACGCTCCAAATCCCTTTCTAAGAATGAATTACTTGCTGAAGTTAGGGAATCTGTACGAATTTGCCGAAGATTTCAGACCAAACTGATTGTAAATGATTCTATTGAAGTAGCTATGGAGAGCGATGCCGACGGTGTGCATTTGGGTCAAGCAGACAGGGATATTTCCGATGCGCGAAAATTTCTTGGAGAAACCAAAGTAATAGGCTTTACCATTCATTCAAAGAATGAAATTACCGAAGATGTTCTTCGAAATGCCAATTACATTGGCATGGGACCTTTTAGAAAATCTAAAACCAAGGCCGATATTAGTCCAAATTTGTCTGTTGATGATTATTGTACGATGATTCAAGGATTGAATTCAATCCCAGTTTTTTTGATTGGTGGAATGGAAATTGAGGATTTTAGTTTGAGTTTAGCAAATCATGGCATTGCTGTTTGCTCTGCTTTATCGGAGCAAGAAAATTTGAATATTTCTAAAATTAAGGCATTTGTTGATGAGTCCGCGAAGCATGATTTCATTGAGGCTTGCCTCTAATATTATGAATAAAACATTGGAGATAGCAGGGCAAAAGTTTGATTCGAGATTATTTGTAGGAACCGGTAAGTTTTCATCCGGAGAAACGTTAAATCAAGTAATTGAATATTCTGGAACCGAAATGGTCACAGTTGCCATGAAAAGGGCAAACCCGAATGATGAAGACCGCGATTCGATTCTTCCTTTTGTCCAAAAATCTGGGGTGCGATTGTTACCGAATACCTCAGGAGTAAGAGACGCAAAGGAAGCGGTTTTTGTCGCCCAGATGGCAAGAGAGGCATTGAATACCAATTGGTTAAAGTTGGAGATCCATCCAGATCCAAAATACCTCATGCCTGATCCAGTTGAAACCCTTAAAGCGACAGAAGAATTGGCAAAGGATGGTTTTGTTGTCCTGCCTTATTGTCATGCCGATCCAGTTCTCTGTAAGAGGTTAGAAGATGCCGGAGCTTCTGCGGTCATGCCTCTTGGTTCAGTGATTGGCAGCAATCGTGGGCTCGATAGTCGTGAATTCATAAGGATCATTCTTGAACAAGCATCACTGCCAGTGATAATTGATGCAGGGATTGGTCGTCCTTCTCATGCGGCAGATGCCATGGAGATGGGTGCCGCCGCAGTGCTTGTTAACACTGCATTGGCTGTGTCTGATGATCCTTTGAGGATGGCAACAGCATTTAAGGATGCAGTAAGGGCCGGACACACTGCTGCACTGGCAGGAATTGGAACAGAATCATCACACGCCCAGGCAACCTCTCCATTAACCGGATTTTTGTCTTAACAAAGAATTCGTGAGAAATTACATTGATCATTTTGATCGTCTCAATTGGGACTCGCTTACCTCAAGGATTGAAAAAGTAACCAGAGATAAGATCTCTCAGGCGATCAATCGTGAAGGTAGGGGTGGTCTTGATGATTTCATTGCATTGGTATCTCCATTGGCATCTTTGGAATTTATTGAACCGATGGCACGGCTTAGTCACTCATTGACGGAAAAAAGATTCGGAAAGGCAATGCGCCTATTCGCTCCTTTATATCTTTCTAACGAATGCAACAATATTTGTGATTATTGTGGTTTTAGCTTGGGAAACAAAATTGTTCGCAAGACTCTCAGTGAAGGTGAAATACTTCGTGAAGCTGGTTTGCTGAAGAAAATGGGCTTTTCCAATGTCTTACTTGTCACCGGCGAATCCACAAAAAAAGTCGGACTTGATTACATTAACAAGTCGATCCGCACCTTGCGTCCTTATTTTAGCAATCTTTCTATAGAGGTTCAGCCTTTGCATCAGGAAGAGTACGAAATTCTCAAAACAAGCGGACTTCATTCGGTATTAGTCTATCAGGAGACTTATAATCAAGATAGCTATGCCAGACATCACATAAAAGGTAAGAAATCAAACTTTGAGTGGAGGCTTGCTACTCCGGATCGCTTGGGAAATGCAGGAGTGCACAAAATTGGCCTGGGATGCTTGTTTGGTTTAACCAGAGATTGGCGCACAGATGCATTTTTTGCTGCACACCATATGGATTATTTGCAAAAAAAATATTGGAAGACCCAATATTCTATGTCTTTTCCGAGACTAAGGCCTTGTGCCGGGGAAATCTCTCCTGAGATTACACTTAATGACCGTGATCTGGTGCAACTCATATGTGCTTTTAGGATTTTTAATCATGAATTAGAAATAAGTATCTCCACCCGCGAAAGCTCAGATCTCAGAAATCATCTTCTTCCGCTCGGAGTGACCACTATGAGTGCTGGTTCAAAAACAAACCCTGGGGGTTACGGGAATGATGATAGTTTGGAGCAATTTGAGATTTCTGATGAACGATCTGTTTTAGAAGTAACTCAATATCTTCAAAATTCGGGGTATGACATTGTTTGGAAAGACTGGGATGAATCTTATGACAAACCTAATGAACTTCAATCCCATCCGAAGCTGATAAATGCTATGAATGGTAATCAAAAATTTACTTTTGCAAGTTGAATTTATTAAGCAAAAAAGAGGCAGAGTTTTATCAGCGGCACTTGACGCTTGATGGCTTTGGTATGCAAGCTCAGGAGAAACTGAAGGCGGCTTCGGTTTTGGTTGTGGGTGCGGGTGGCTTGGGTTGCCCGGCACTTCAATATTTAGCCTCCGCGGGAGTTGGGAGATTGGGTGTTGTTGACGACGAT
>NZKO01000016.1 GCA_002692535.1 Opitutia bacterium | reverse complement strand
AATTCAGGTCGACAACTTCAATCGTTCCATTTTCCTCCATTTCAAAGGTTTTATCATGAGAACCGTATTCCTCAGCTTTTTTCGCCATCAATCCCACATTGGCAACATTTCCCATGGTGGTGACGTCGAAGGCACCGTTCTCCTTACAAAAGTCAATGGTTGCCTGATAGACTCCAGCATAATTACGATCGGGAATGACCGCTTTGGTGTCCCATGGTTCCCCGTCAGGTCCCCACATCTGTCCTGAAGTTCTGATCATTGCGGGCATGGATGCATCGATGATCACGTCGCTGGGGACATGTAGGTTTGTAATTCCCTTTTCAGAATTAACCATGGCCAAGAGAGGACGGGTATTTAGAGTGTCCTGCAAACGGTTGCGGATTGCGATCTGCTTGTCAAAATCGAGGGTTTCAAGGGCACGATAAAAATCCGACAAACCGTTGTTTGGATTGAAACCGGCAGATTTGAGGTCATCTTTGTATTCATCCGTGATTTCTCCAAGATAACTTTCCACGCAATGTCCGAAAATAATGGGATCGGAAACCTTCATCATGGTGGCCTTCATATGTATCGAGAAGAGCAGTTGCTGATCTCTGGCATCATCCAATTGTTTTGCTAGAAATAATCTGAGGGACTTGCAACTCATAACTGATGCGTCGATCACTTCACCTTTAGTGATGGAAAGGTCTTTTTTGAGAATGGAGGTTTGCCCATCGGAATCCCTGAAGCGAATTTCAACAATTGTTTCGTTATCCAACAAGATGGATTGCTCACTTCCAAAAAAGTCACCCTCATTCATGAAAGAAACATGAGTTTTGGAGGATGCAAGCCATTCTCCCATGCTGTGAGGATTCTTACGGGCATAATCCTTGACCGGTTTGGCCACTCTGCGGTCTGAATTGCCTTCCCTAAGAACCGGATTTACCGCAGAACCGAGAATTTTCGCATATTTTGCACGTATTTCCTTTTCCTGATCCGTTTGTGGATTGGTAGGGAAATTAGGCACGGCAAACCCTTTTCTTTGCAATTCCTGGATTGCATCCTGCAATTGAGGAACGGATGCACTGATGTTGGGAAGTTTTATGATGTTTGCTTCCGGTTGGGTTGCAAGTTCGCCAAGTTGCGCAAGGGAGTCTGGAACCACTTGGTCTGCATTCAGATTTTCGGGAAAGCTTGAAAGGATCCTTCCGGCCAAGGAAATGTCTTTTAATTCATATTCAATTCCAGAACTTGCGGTGAAGGCACGAACGATAGGAAGAAGAGAATGGGTAGCAAGAGCGGGTGCCTCGTCGGTTTGGGTGTATGCAATTTTTGAGGTAGACATAGAACCTNTTAAAGTACCAATCCGTTNGAAAAACTGCAATCTTCTTTCACAAGATNCAATTTTTTTAAAACTAAAAAACATTTGCCGGAAAATAAATTTTGTCTTGATCAAGTATCGGAAAGAATTGTGAGATGNGAAAGTTCTATGCCCGAAATTCCCATAGTTGATAATGATGTCAGTCTTTTTCCCGTTTGGGTTTTGGCACTTTCGGTTTTTTGGGTAGTCATTTCCATTGCCAAATGGAAGTTGCATCCATTTCTGGCATTGATCAGTGCTGCAATTTTTGTAGGTTTGTTATCCGGACCTCTGCCTGAAAAAACGATTGAAAATACAGGGCTTTTTGAAAAACGAGTAAATCTGAATGAAACGGATGCAAACCATTCAAACCTTACGCTTGCCGTAAAATGGAGTCTTTTGGGTTTTGGGAATACAGCTGGAGGGATCGGTTTAATCATTGCACTGGCGGCGATCGTAGGGACCTGTATGATGAAGAGTGGCGCCGCAGAGCGGATTGTCCGGCACTTGCTTGCTTTATTTGGAGAAAAAAGAGCTGGTTTGGTTTTGTTGCTGAGTGGATTCTTGCTCTCAATTCCAGTCTTTTTCGATACGGTGTTTTTTCTCTTGATTCCCCTTGCTCGAGCCATGGCGATACGGGCAGGTGGAAGGTACCTTTATTTTGTCATGGCAATGGCTGGTGCAGGTGCCATCACTCATTCGATGGTGCCACCTACTCCTGGCCCTCTCATGATTGCAACTCTGTTGAAGATTGAATTTGGAAATGCAATGGTTGCAGGATTATTGGTAAGTTTACCTCTTGCCGCTTTAGTCCTTTGGGTATGCAGGCAGTTTGAGAACAAATATTCGTTTCCGATGCGAGACGTTGGAGGAATCAAGAATTCTGAGTTGGAAAAAACTCTGTCCAAAAACCTTTGTGAATTGCCACCACTGGTCTTTTCCTACCTACCTATCCTACTCCCTGTAGTTTTGATCACACTGGTTTCACTCTTGAAGCTTTTAGAGGAGTTGGGAGTGAATTTGTTTTTTTTGAGAGCGACATTGGACAACGGTATTTTCCGCATCTTGTCTTTTTTTGGTGATCCGAATATTGCGATGTCGATAGCAGCACTGGTATCGGCTTTACTTTTGGTTAGTCAGGAAAAAAAGGTATCCGCAGCTGAAAGCGGGACGGGTTTTTCTTTGAGCAAAACTTTAGAGTCACCTCTATTTACAGCTGGTTCTATCATACTGATTACTGGAGCTGGAGGAGCATATGGTGGAATGATCCGTTTGAGCGGAGTGGGTGAGGTTATTTCTCACTATGCATCCCAGTTGAATCTCTCTTATGTCCTTCTTGCTTGGGGAATCACGGCTTTTATTCGAATTGCTCAGGGTTCAGCTACGGTTGCAATGATCACAGGTGCAGGATTGATGTCTACGATCATAGGAGACGGCAGTTCGTTGTCTTATCATCCCGTTTATGTTTTTCTAGCCATAGGGTTCGGTTCCATAACCCTTTCCTGGATGAATGACAGTGGGTTTTGGGTAGTTCAAAAATTAAGTGGATTCACCGAACGCGAAATGCTTAGGACTTGGTCCACTCTTCTTACCGTAATCTCTGTTTGTGGTGTAATCATAAGTTTGCTGGGTACTATCCTTTTGCCCTTGAGGTAATCGAAAATAAAGGCAGATATTTTACCTAAGTGGTACATCCATAGTTTACCCTTAGTAAGCGGCAGATTATACTAATTTAGGGCCGAATCTCATTACCTGAATCAAACTCTACCTCGGAAACCAAAAAACCTTCCTTATCCCAATTGTATGATTTCCCATGTAGTTTGCCATCAACATAATTGGCAACGTAAGATTTGAAGCCATTATCCGACCACCATATTTCCTTTCCGTGTTTGTGACCGGTCCGATAGTATACGGATCGTGATTGGATTCCATTCTGATGAAAAGTAGATGACTCTCCATCGAGCAGTCCGTCTTTGTATTTTTTTACACTATTTAAAAATCCGTCATTTGAATAAATCTTGACTTCACCGTTCAAGTTTTCACCGTTTTCCACACAAAAGGTGAAACCTTCCGAATTTTTGTCTGACCATTTTGCCCAATCAGTTTCAGTGCCACAAAACAAAGAAGAGTCAGCCGGTATTGTACCATGTGTTCTCATTTCGATTTGCAGTGCGGAGAATGGATTGCTGTCAATCTCGTGTGATTCCATTTCCTTGTAGTCAAAACCCCAGCCAGTNGCTGCTTTCGAAATATTTCCATCTTTATTCCACCACAGAGCTATTCCGGTCCGGAAGCCTTCTTTATAAATTGCGTGATGTTCGAGGATTCCAGAAAGATGATGACGAAAAACTTTTCCGGAAAAAGGAGAGTTATCTTTTTTCAGTCGTAGTCTTCCCCGACTGACTGGTATAAGCCCAGTGTCATTTTCATCTCTTTTAACCTCATACTCCGGTCCAGCATCGGGCGGGGGGAGGCGGGGAATTTCGTGATTCTCAAAAACTTCCGTAAAAATTCTCTTGTAAGCGAATGTATTTCCTACGAAAGCCTTTGAAATGACAGGATCTGGTTCCAATGAAGGGGCATCCGCTTGCTCAATTTTATTAACAGTCTTAACTGTCTTTTCTTCCTCTTGTCGAGGACTTGGATCACTTGGTTTTTCGCAGGATGAAAAAAGTAGGGNTATGGTAATGAAAAAGNAGGCGAATTTCATTNTATCAGCGTAATANAGTTTTTTGCGATTATACAAGTAATCATTTTTCTTATGTCGTATTGAGACGTTCTGATCTGATGAAATTGTCCTCATTTCGTGTTTGAATAGTCTTTTTTTTTTTGGCAGAAAGATGGCTTGAATACTTTTAAGCGGGATTCTATTCAGAAAATTATAGATAATTTTTCCATATCCGGTTCTCTACTTTCATACGAGGTCAAAGGTACAGGAAATGTCAACGATACCTTTCGAGTAGATGTCATATCGGAAAATTGCTCAACTCCGTACACGTTGCAAAGGATAAATCATAATGTGTTTAAGGACCCTGAGAGCTTGATGACCAATTACTCAAGAGTTACAAGGCACTTGCAATCGAAAGGAAGCAACGCTTGCCTCACTCTGATTGCTTCGAAGAAAGGAAAATCATTCTTCCGTGATGAAGAAGGAAACTTTTGGAGAATGATGCCCTACATAGATGGAGTCCAATGCTATAATCTACCTGAAAAGTCATCGCACGCATACGAGGCGGGTAAGGCTTTTGGTCAATTTCAGTTGGATTTATGTGATCTTCCTGGAGATCCACTCTTTGAAACAATTCCAAATTTTCACAACACATCTAATCGCTTCAAAGAATATTTGGATGCCCGTGAAGCTGACTCTTCAAGGCGTTTTCAGGAAGTACTGGAACTCGACCAATTCATTTCCTGTAGAAAAAATCTATGCACGGAAATCGAGGCAGAGCAACTGCCACGGCGGATTGTTCATAATGACACGAAATTAAACAACGTTCTTTTGGATGAAAATACGGGTGAAGGAGTTTCAGTTATTGATCTTGATACCGTCATGCCTGGTTGCGTACTCCATGATTTTGGAGACTTGGTCCGGGCTACTTGTTGTTCTGTAGATGAAAATGAAAAAGACATTTCAAAAGTTTCTTTTCTCTTGCCGTTTTTTGAGTCGATTACCAAAGGCTATCTTGATGCTACTTACACTATGCTTGAGCAAGATGAAGTGTCAGGACTGGCATGCGCTCCGCTTGTTATCACTTACGAACTCGGACTGCGTTTTTTAAGTGATTTTCTTTCTGGTGACAAATATTTTAAAACAAATCACTCCCATCAGAATTTGGAAAGAGCAAAAGTTCAATTCAAACTGCTGGAATCAATGGAAAAGCATCGTGAGTCAATGAAGGACGTAGTTTTGAGGGAATGGCAGTTGAGGATGCCCAAAGAATCTTCTTTTTGCACTTAGTTTTCTAAGTTTTCTCATTATTGTGTGGCATTAAAATTGCTTGACGCGATTGATGCACCAATCTTTTCCCAAGATTTTAGAAGAAAGGGCTGCTCAGTATTCTGCCTACATGAATCTTCCTGAACCCGATTCTGGAGAAATGTTTTTTCGTTTGGTGCGTATGCCCCTTAAGGGTAGGGAAACTATCATTGATGTTAATTCCTGTGGATTTCGATATCGTGTGAGAGTAACCCGCTTCCTTTCTTCATTACGGGAAAACCTCAGGGATTCACTGCAAAAACCGAATTTTTTTTCGCAACTCTCTTCGCCTTCCATTGAAATTTCATCATCTTATCTGGATGCGGACAGTTCGACAATCCGACTTTTGGATCATTTGGATTTCAAGGATTTTTCCAACGATCTGGAAGATGATCCGAAAGCTGATCACTTCTTTCTTTTCCATACAAATTCAAAGGATTTTGAATGTAGAGCAATCTCAAATCCTCATCGGAAGAAATGGCCAGAAGATTGGTTGCTTTTGATTACTCATTCCTACGGGCTCGAACTTTTCCCTCCCCGCCGTCTGATTTATGATGAAACAGGTAGCAGTTTAGCGTAAGACCTTTTTAGTAAAAGCTTAATTGGCAGGGTTTACGCAATCTGCTGGCTAGAACCATAGCCGGATACTTGAACCCATTGTCCAACCCCGGTATTGAGTAGAGCCTGAAGATTTCAGTTCATCGTGCTGGATTCCGCTTACGACCTTAAGATTTTCCCCACATAGATAATAATTTAAACCTAAGTAGAGCGACTGATGTTCATCGCCCCTTCCACTATTAATATCAATGTGAGCATTTCTTCTTTCTGCGAGGGGAGCATATCGACTATTTAATTTAATTCCCTCCGATTGATCAGCCTTTTGGTATAAATACCTTCCAACCAGTCTCACTTTTTCATCTTTCAGCCAGTACATGGGCATGATTACCACGCCACCGAAATCACCTTCAAGATTGGTATTTGTTTGATCTCCATTATTCCCAAATGCAAGAGAGCTATGCAGGGCCCAAGGGCCATTGCCAATGCGGTTCACCAATGCAAGGGCCCAATTGTTTCCTCCTGCAAGACGATCTTCAGAGATGGAGCCATTCTGTCTGTAGTAAGAGAGCCAATACTCAAAAAGCTCATAAGAGCTACCTTTGGAAAAATCTCCAAGCCATGATCCGTAATAAACCTTACTGTCCTTCCAACCACCAATGTAGTCGTCATAAGTTCCTGAAAAGATGGCTGTGTCAAATGTGTGCCGCCCGGCCGACCACTTCACCCATGCCGCCAGAGGGTTTCCTTTTTGCTTATCGTAAAGCCATAACTTATTGGCGAAGGAGGAGCGCTCGAGGCAGTTGATTACGGTGGATGAACGTTGCCACTCATCCGCCATCCGCCCAGTTCTTCTCCCATAACCAAACTCGAGTGAATCAACACCATCTAATTGCCAAAATTTATCGGCATCAAATGTGATGTTGGCGGCNCGGAAAGTCTCATGTCCCCACTGACGATAGTCACCGGGGTAGGCGTTTCGATCGTTGGAAATTTGGCTGACTACTTTGAATTTCCAAAAGGTGCCAAATTTTCCGTTCAAACCCATCCAAACGCGACGAAACTCTTCGTATGAATCATCAAATTCTTGGCCCGCTTGGTCAGTTCCGTCGATATGGCCGATCTGGTGCTGATAGGAAAGAAAAAACTTAGCCTGTTGTAAACCTGCAGACTCCGGATTTTCATACAATTCTCCGAAATTTTTTAAATTTTCGCAGAGTCTATCATTAAGTTGGGCAAAGGCTCCACAACCAAAAATTAATACACTGATAATGAAAAGAAAGAGCGAAGAAATTTTTGGACGAAACATGACTATTTCCTAATTGCCTATTCGAGTACGGTCAATCAGCATGATCGAATGACAGCCAAACAATATTTTCTGCATGGACTTTTTAGTCCGCATTCAGGAGAGAGAAAGACCTTGCAAACCCAGTTGCATTGGACACTTCGGATTACTGCGGCACTCTGTTTTATTGGCCATGGCACATGGGGCTTGATAACCAAGTCTGGATGGTTGCCCTTTTTTGCATCACAGGGAATCGAGCCCGAAATTGCATGGACAATGCAACCGCTGATCGGTGCCTTTGATATCCTGATGGCTATTCTTTTACTGCGGGGGAGCAATCGGGGGATTTTAATTTGGATGTTTTTGTGGGCTTTATGGACTGCGATTCTTCGTCCATTATCCGGGAATTTGGAGAAGTTANAAATTGATGGCGAGTGGGTGGTGCAATTAGCGACTGATTCGATGAGAGTGGCTAAGATGCAAACATGGGAATTCTGGGAGAGGGCAGGGAACTGGGGACCTCCTTTCATGCTATTGGTAATGGGTGGATCTTTCGCCATTACCCGCAAGGATTTATTTTTCAATTANCAAGAGCCGCAACTCAAGGAATCAACTATCGATACGGTCTTTTTTCTATGCAAGACCTGCCTTGCCCTGTTACTGATCGGACATGCNGGCTTTGGGTTTGCAGTTGAGAAGCAGATGCTGATTAATCATTGGCAATCGATTGGGGTAGATGCTGACGTCAACTTTATCACAAAGGTTGGATACGGAGAATTTGCTCTAGGCTTACTGATATTTNTCGCACCTNTAAAACCGCTGATTTTCATTGCATTGATATGGAAACTTTTCACTGAGTTTCTTTATGTCCCCGCAGACACGGTTACGGGTATGGGAATNGTAAATATCTTTGAATGGATCGAACGCTGGGGGGATTATGGTATCCCTTTGGCAATGATCTACATTTTGAGGTACAAGCAAGCGAGGGCTTCGAATTAACTATTGCGAATTTTGTCCTTTTCGGATTCGGCTTTATCTTCNANGGANNTNATTTCCTGAGCTAAGATTTTACGAGCTTCTTCGGCCTCTGCCTGATCACCTTTTGCAAGGGCATCTTCCACGCTTTTTTCAAGGTAGATTTTCCGTTCCGCGATTTTGGCTTTGTACCTGTTTTCAATCTGGGCGATTTTTTCCTTTTGCTTATCATCGAGAGGTTTGTCATCACTTCCGCCCATTCTTTCCATAGCCAATTCATANGCACTTTTCATATAGGTGANTATGAAAAAATGTTTTGAAAGATTCTCAAGGATATTCTGTTATTCTTTTNNCAAGAAATTACTAATGAATCATTCGAAACATGATTAAATTACCCAGCTTAGTCATTTTCTAACGAGGAATCAGGNAAGGAAAAGNACTTGATGCATTTCTGAAGGATGGACATTCTCTTGCCACTGTTTTTTNAGTCTTAATGACGATCAGGTTGTTGCCAGATCNAGAGCAACGCTTCCAATTGGCTCGACATTTATCTGCACATAGATGCCAAAGAAAATGGACTTAATTGAATTCAACAAAAACATAATGTAACAATTGATGCCGAAGTAGTTGACTTGAAGNTGGGAGACTCCAACAAAGACGGGAATAGNANATTGTTGTGTCNGNAAATCAAACNAACAAGCAGGTNATNTTGTGCAGCTTGTCCTACTAACTAAAGTTGAATTANTTTTGTTTAAGATTCGTTACTGGAATGAAGTTTTTGGATAGCGTTCATCCATTCAAAATATGTATCTGGTTCAATTGCAAAAGATTCGATTGCCAATGGTTTGGTTTTTTGGGGGTCACAAGGCTTCGGTAGATGAAATGTTTTGCGACCTTCTGTTGTTGAGAAAGTAATTTCTGCACCTGCGTTATTNTTCTTTGGCTCGTAAGCTNTTATGTCTGTAATACCATTTTTCAAATTATTTAATNTAGTCATAGCGAGAAAATATCCAAATGATTTTACCCAACAAAAAAGCCTGAGCGAACTCAGGCTTTCTTGAACTCGTCAATGACGAGATAAATCTTTTCGGTAATGATTTACTCGGAAGCGTTACCTTCCNNNCNACNTGAACAACACTCGCCGTCGGCTCCGCAGCATTCAGCTTCGGCTCCGCCACCGCAGGA
>NZKO01000015.1 GCA_002692535.1 Opitutia bacterium | reverse complement strand
TCCAATTTCTCTAGCCAGTCTCATAACTTTGCGTGCGCTGGGTACAGTATCTATTTCCAAGTATTGATTCTCCCAACGCCCCCTTATCTTATGGGATTTAACAGATTTATCTCTATTTTGGAAAAATTGTTCCAACAGCTCAGACGACCATTTTTGGGGTTCTTCAACAAGCGTTTCGACAATTACGCTTCCTTCCCACTCTATGAAAATCATAAAATTGAAAAGTAGTTAAATTTACAGCATCTAAAAATGGTCGGGACGGTGAGATTCGAACTCACGGCCTCCTGCTCCCAAAGCAGGCGCGCTAACCAGACTACGCTACGTCCCGTAAAATTAATCAGTAAGCATTTTTCCATCAGAAAGCAAAGAAATTAGATTGCAGATAATTTTTTCCGTTTTGAAATTGCGCAATTTTCATATCATTATATCATGATGACTAGATGCGTTATGAATAATTTTTCAAAAATCCGGCCCACTGAAAAAGATCTCTCAGAAATCCTGAGCAAACGAATTTTGATTCTAGATGGTGCAATGGGGACAATGATACAGCAGGAAAAGTTGATTGAAGAGGATTTCCGTGGAGATATGTTTAAAAACCACGAGTGTGAACTTAAAGGGAATAATGATCTATTAAGCATTACGCGTCCGGACATTATCAAAAANATCCACCGATCATACTTTGAGGCTGGTAGCGATTTAGTGGAAACGAATACCTTCAGTGCAACAAGTATCGCAATGGCCGACTATCATATGCAGGATGTAGTGCACGATTTAAATGTTGCCTCCGCCAGACTTGCACGCGAAGCAGCAGATGAAATGATGCAAATTGATCCATCTCGACCACGATTCGTAGCAGGTGCCATCGGTCCTACAAATCGTACTGCATCTCTATCACCTGATGTGAATGATCCTTCGCTCAGAAATGTCACTTTTGACGAATTAGTCGAAACCTACTTTAATCAAATACTAGGACTTGTTGAGGGTGGAGTTGATATCCTCATGCCCGAAACTACTTTTGACACCCTAAATTTGAAGGCAGCTATCTTTGCAATCGAAAATTATTTTGATACATCAGGCCATAGGCTTCCGGTCATACTGTCCATAACTATCACTGATGCATCCGGACGCACACTTTCCGGGCAAACGACTGAAGCTTGCTGGAACTCAATAGCGCACGCAAGACCCTTAGGAGTTGGTCTCAACTGCGCACTCGGTGCTGATGCGATGCGTCCTTATCTGCAAGCTCTCTCAAAAAACGCAGATTGTTTTGTCCACTGTTACCCAAACGCAGGGCTACCCAATCCACTTGCACCCACTGGATACGACGAGAAACCTGAAGATACTGCCAGCTCACTTTTTACTTTTGCGGATGAAGGACTTTTAAATATGGCGGGAGGATGTTGCGGAACCACTCCAGATCATATTCACGCCATAGCCGAAAAATTATCTCAAACGGCACCCAGGAATCCAGTTACTGTGGAACCTGCTATGCGACTTAGTGGTCTAGAGAATTTCACTCTAAAGGGAGATTCCAAATCACTAATAATGGTTGGAGAACGCACTAATGTCACTGGATCTCCAAGGTTTCGAAAATTGATTGAAGCAGAGGATTACGAAGCTGGACTTAAGATTGCAAAGCAACAGGTTGAAAATGGAGCAAACATACTTGATGTAAATTTCGACGCTGCTCNTTTGGATGGAGAAGCATGCATGACNAAGTTCTTAAACCTTGTGGTTTCTGAACCCGATATTTCCAGAGTGCCTATCATGATCGACAGTTCCAAATGGTCTGTAATTGAAGCTGGGCTAAAAGTGATTCAGGGAAAGTGCATAATCAACTCAATCAGCCTGAAAGAGGGAGAAGATGTATTTAAGGAACAGGCTGATTTGGCAATGCGTTACGGAGCGGCTGTGGTCGTTATGGCATTTGATGAGAAAGGTCAGGCGGCAACGCTCAATGATAAGATCAGGATTTGTGAACGTGCATATAAAATTCTCGTTAANGAAGTAGGTTTCCCAGCCCATGACATCATCTTTGACCCAAACGTTCTTACCCTTGCGACAGGAATGGATGAACACAATGCATATGGAATTGATTTCATCGAAGCACTTAGGGAAATCAAGAGGCTCTGCCCTCATGCTCGAACCAGTGGAGGTATAAGTAATGTCTCTTTTTCCTTTAGGGGAAATAACCTTGTTCGAGAAGCGATGCATGCATGCTTTCTNTATCATGCCTGTCAGGCAGGACTGGATATGGGAATTGTTAACGCAGGCATGTTGACAGTTTATGATGAGATTGATCCAGCCTTGAAAGAAAAGGTCGAAGCGGTGGTTCTCAATAAGAGTTCCACGGCAGGAGAAGACTTACTTGCTTACGCTGAACAAATTAAAGATCAGAATGAAGGTCGAAAATCTGAAGGGCCAGATCTTTCTTGGCGCCAGAAACCAGTGGAGGAGCGTCTTTCCTACGCTCTGGTCAAAGGCATAGGTGATTACGCTGAGGAAGATGCGGAAGAAGCAAGAAAGCTCTTGGGGCGACCACTTGAAGTAATAGAGGGNCCCTTAATGGATGGGATGAAAGTAGTTGGCGATTTGTTTGGCAGTGGAAAAATGTTTCTCCCACAGGTNGTCAAAAGTGCCCGAGTTATGAAAAAGGCGGTTGCCTATTTGGAACCGTTCATGGAGGCAGAAAAAAGCGAAGGTAGTTCAAGTAAGCGTGGTACAATGGTTATTGCGACGGTCAAAGGTGATGTACACGACATCGGAAAGAACATTGTTGGGGTAGTTCTTGCCTGTAACAATTGGGAGGTCATCGATCTGGGAGTCATGGTATCTTGTGACAAAATTCTTGAAGCAGTAAGAAAACATGATGCAGATATTCTCGGATTGAGCGGACTGATTACTCCCTCCCTCGATGAAATGATCCACAACGCCCAGGAAATGAAAAAATCCGGATTGAAGATACCTCTGCTAATTGGTGGAGCAACTACAGGAAAGGAGCACACGGCAATCAAAATTGCTCCCCATTACGATCAGGCAGTGGTACAAGTTCCCGACGCTTCATTGGTTGTAAATGTTTGTAATGANCTCACTCAGCTGGATAAAAAAGACAACTTCGTGAATGATCTTTTGAAAAAACAGGAAGAAATTCGTGTTCGTCACAAACNAAAAGGTGAACGAAAACTTTTGTCCTTAAATGAATCNAGGCGTAAGGGAGTTCAAATTGACTGGAAAAAAGAAAAAATAGAAGAGCCCTTCCCTGAAAAACTCGGTGTTCATNAATTCCGCTCCGAATTAAAAGAGGTTTTGGAGTATTTTGATTGGTCCCCGTTTTTTTGGTCCTGGGAATTAAAAGGGAAATACCCCGAAATTCTAAAACGTCAAAGAGTTGGAGAAGAGGCTCAAAANTTATTTGATCATGCTCAAGATCTTCTTGAGCACATTATCAGGGACGACTCTTTCTCGTGCGAAGCGGTATTGGGTTTGTGGCCTGCAAATTCTGAAGTTGACGATGTCCATCTCTACGAAGATATCAACAAAACCAAGAAATTGCATACTTTTCATTTTCTAAGAAGACAACAATCAATTTCTAATCAACCACAATACTGCCTGTCTGACTTTATTGCACCTATCGAATCCGGAAAAACCGATTTCATTGGAGCCTTTGCTGTATGTGCGGGTTCNGGTGTCGAAGCACTTGCGGAGAAATTCGAAAAGGACAATGACGATTATTCCGCAATCATGGTTAAGGCACTCGGGGATCGTTTTGCAGAAGCAATGGCAGAATTGACTCACAANAAAGCNAGAGAATGGTGGAAGTTTGGCATGTCCGAAAATCTTGATAACAAATCACTCATCGACGAAAAATATCAAGGAATTCGACCTGCATGTGGATACCCGAGTCAGCCTGATCACACTGAAAAAGACACGATTTGGGACCTCCTATCTGTAGAGCAAAGAATCGGTTTGGAGCTGACCGAGTCAAAAGCGATGAAGCCAGGTTGCTCGGTTTCAGGTTTATATTTTTCAAATCCTAACGCNCGTTATTTCAATGTAGGCAGTCTTGGCAGAGATCAGGTGGAGGATTATGCACGCCGTAAAGAATGGCCTGTGGATAAAGCCATCAAATGGTTGCGACCTAACCTCGGCTTTGACGCATAATCTAATTCCCTTTGGCGTTGCAGGTTTTGTCCTGCAAAAGTAAAAGAGTAAGCTATGAAGGAAATGACACCCTTGGAAGAAATCCGCCATTCAACTGCCCATATTCTAGCTACCGCTGTACTCCGCCTGTACCCGGAAACCAAACTGGATATTGGTCCCCCCACTGANACTGGTTTCTACTATGACTTCGACTCGGAGATACCCTTTACTCCAGATATTTTGGAAAAGATCGAAGGAGAAATGGCTAAAGTCATAAAAGAGAACCAACGCTTTGAGCGCATGGAAGTGTCTCGCCAAGAAGCAAAAGAAATCATTCGTGAAATGAATCAAGAGGAATACAAACTTGGTAGACTTGATGACATTCCTGAGGGAGAAGTCATTTCTTTTTACAAAAACGGGGAATTTAAGGATCTATGTGCAGGAACGCACGTATCCTACACCAAAAAAATTAAGGCATTCAAATTATTGCAAACGGCTGGCTCCTATCACAGAGGAGATGCTGCAAATAAGCAACTTCAGCGAATTTATGGAACTGCTTTTGCAAGCAAAGGTGAATTGACTGAATATCTTGAACAGATCGAAGAAGCAAAAAAGAGAGACCACCGAACTCTCGGAAAGGAATTGGGACTTTTCCACATTGATGAAATGGTTGGTCAAGGATTGATCCTCTGGAAACCCAATGGAGCCATTATTCGTCAAGAGCTTGAAAAGTTTATTACATCAGAACTAACAAANCAGGGTTACTCACAAGTATACACTCCACATATTGGGAAACTTGATCTTTTTCGTACTTCCGGACATTTCCCCTACTATCAGGAATCGCAGTACCCTCCAATCATTCAAAGAGACTGTTTGACGGAATTAGCNCAAGAAGGCTTCTCAAGCNNTCAGCTAGAAAAAAAGTTAGATGAAGGGGAACTTGATGGTCACTTGCTCAGGCCAATGAATTGTCCAATGCACATNAGTATCTATAAATCAGAGCAAAGATCATATCGAGACCTGCCTATTAGATTGGCAGAATTTGGAACAGTTTACCGCTGGGAGCAATCTGGAGAACTCAATGGCATGACAAGAGTTCGCGGCTTTACCCAAGACGATGCCCACCTTTTCCTTCGTGAGGATCAACTACAAGGCGAAATCCAAGGATGCCTTGGATTAGTTAAACTTGTTTTTTCTGTCCTTGGAATGAACGATTACAGAGTAAGAGTCAGTCTTCGCGACCCCAACTCAGAGAAATATGTAGGAGATGCAGAGGGATGGAACAAGGCAGAAGCAGCACTAAGGCAAGCAGTTAGAACTTTAGATGTTGAATATGAGGNGGAGCTTGGTGAGGCAGCGTTTTATGGNCCTAAAATCGATTTCGTTGTAAAAGATGTAATTGGCCGAGAATGGCAACTTGGGACAGTTCAAGTCGATTATAATCTGCCAGAAAGGTTTGATCTTTCCTATGTTGGTTCCGACAATCAGGATCACCGTCCTGTCATGATCCATCGTGCTCCGTTTGGTTCCATGGAAAGGTTT
>NZKO01000014.1 GCA_002692535.1 Opitutia bacterium | reverse complement strand
AGGGAAAGGACTTGAGCGCTCCATTATTGATGCAGGAGGTGATCTGATCCTTGGAGCCAAACCCAGAGGCAAGCAAGGTTGGAAGATAGATATTGGTGGAAACAAAAACCCTGAATTACCTGTCCTATTACTGGAAAAATGTGCCATTGCCACATCCGGTGATTCAGAGCAATTTGTCGAAATCGAGGGTATGCGCTATTCTCATATTTTGAACCCCAAAACGGGTCTTGGTCTTCAAAATCTAACGCAGGTAACTGTCGTCGCTGCCAACGGAATGTATGCGGATTCAATGGCAACTGCTTGTTCAGTATTGGGAGTTTCCAAAAGTAAGGCCATTTTTTGCCAAGAAAATAATTTTGAGGCTTACTTCATTATCCAACAATCGGATAAAAATATCCTCAAAATAATCAAGTGAGTATTTTCAATCTTGATAAATGCTCCGAGAAATCATATTATAAAATCTTACCCTATAAGAAATATGTCAAGGATTTGTGCAATTACTGGAAAAAGACCCGTAACAGGTGGTAGAATCATTCACAAAGGCGTTAGCAAAAAAGCTGGCGGCATCGGATTACAACTCGTTAAAAACAACAAACGAGTCTTCCGTCCTAACCTTCAGCGTGTTCGCGTTAAGTTACCATCTGGTCAAGTCAAACGCATTTGGGTTTCCGTTAAAGCCATCAAGGCAGGCAAGATAGTAAAAGCCTAGTTATTTTTTACTTCTTGCATTAGTGGAAACCGAAATTCTTTTCCACAACCGTTCCACCAAATCTCTTCAGAAAGAAGAAGTTTACGGTGAAAGATGGTTACGTTTCATTTACGGTAACCCACTAGGAAGGATTTGCTTATGGGTAATGGTCAAGAGGGGATGGTTTTCGAAGTGGTACGGGTGGCGGATGAATCGGAAAAACAGTGCGTCAAAAATTAACCCTTTTATTGAAAAATTTGGATTGCAAAAAGATGAATTCCTCGATGACCCCTCAAGTTTCAAGAACTTTAACGAATTTTTTTATCGTAAACTCAAAAGAAGCTCGAGACCTTTTGATCCTGATTCAAAATCCATAATTTTCCCTGCAGATGGTCGTCATTTTGCATATCAAAATATAAACGAAAACAGGGGAGTTTTTGTTAAAGGGCAGAAATTTAAGCTCAAAGAGCTTTTCAATTCTTCAAAACTGGCAAAAAACTTTGAAGGGGGAACACTAGTACTTAGCCGTCTGTGCCCTACCGATTATCACCGCTTTCATTTTCCGGTCTCGGGAATTTTGAAAAGTGTAAGATTAATCAATGGGCAACTGAGTTCGGTTAACCCCATTGCTCTTAGACAAAGTCTCTCCATCTTCTGGGAAAACAAAAGGTATCTTGCTATTATTCAAAACGATCAATTAGGTCAGGTTGCAGTTTTTCTAATTGGAGCGACCTGTGTCGGTTCGGTACATACCACCATCAAAACAGGTGCGATTGCAAACAAGGGAGACGAAATGGGTTATTTTTCCTTTGGAGGATCGTCTCTGATTACAATCTTCCAACCAAATAAGGTCAAATTGGATGATGAGTTGTGCCAAATATCTTCTACAGGTTTTGAAACATATGCAAAAATGGGAGAAACCATGGGAAAAACCTTTTAATTGTATTTACATCCATCTTTGTAAATACTTTCAAAATACCTAATTTAACCGATGTACAATAGATCAAACCAAAGCAAAAAGGCCTTTACGGTACTTGAATTATTAGTAGCGGTCTCGGTTACTGCCCTTTTGGCAGGTATGCTCCTCAACATCACCTCGCAAGTTGTCCAAACGCAAACACAGGCTTCAGGTAATTTGGAAACAAATCAGGTAGCTCAATTTGTTCTGGACCGAATCCAGGAGGACTTACAGTGTGCAGTTTTTAAAAACGATGGAAACGTATGGATGGCTGCAAATATTCTTGATTCTGCCGATGAACTTGATAATTGGGTCGAAGCGACCGTTTCAAAGCCTGAGAACATATCTCTTAGAATAAAGATTGAAGATTGGGAAGAGAATGAAATCAATCCTACTTTCGAAGCAAACCAGCAAGGTCCTCTTAGCGAATCCAGATTTGGAGTCGGAGGAGTATGGCTAAGGTTCTTTACAGAAGCACCAGAGCTCGATCCAGATGCTGAAAACTCCGGAGGAGCAAGAGCGATTTCCTATCAGATTATTAGGTATGGTCTGACAAGCTCCGAAACATCTTCTCCAAAATATCAACTCTTTCGGTCAGACATTAGTGACATAAATACTCTAAAAGCTGGGTATAATCTCGAAAACGATTCTTACCTTGGGGCTTCAAACAATGGGCCACGAGAAAGCGGAAACATAGTAAACCCACTTTTTACAAGAGGAGATGGCTACGAGTCGACTGACTTTTCACTCGCTGCAAATATTGTGGATTTTGGATTAAGAGCTTACATTTTGCGTAATCGTTCTCAAGGAACCAGTTACTTGGAACAAATATTCCCTGATGTAAATTCAACTGGAGAAATCTTGCCCTTTAAGGCCAGTTCTCACCCAAAGTACCACGAAAACCAATCGCAAAGGTATCATTCTTTTCCGGATGTTATTGATGTCATGGTAAGAGTCATGACCACAGAAGGTGCAGCAGCACTGTCTACATTGGAGGACGGCTTGATCAAGGCACCTGAAGATATGACTGATGAGGAATTTTGGTGGGACTTCGTAGAGAAGAATTCTGAAGTCTATGTAAGGAGAATCAAAATTTTCTCCTCCGGCATATGACTAGGAAAATCCTTTTTGCTTTCGATATTTCAAAGGGGTAATTTTCATTTGCTTCCTGAAATGCTGAGTAAATGAACTCTGATCATAAAAGCCGTTATCTTTGGCAATCTGGGTTAGTTTTTTCCTGGTGGTAAGTAAGTCATCACATGCAGATTCTATTCGGGTTCTTGTAATGAACTGCATGGGAGCAATCCCAAACAGTTCAATGAATCCCCGATGAAGCTTTCGATGGTTCAAATTTGAAACCTTAACCAAATCTGAAATGGCAATATTCGTACGAAAATTTTTTCTTATGTAATTCACCGCTCTTCCAATCTCATCATCTCTCTCCCATTTCAAGTCGCCGATTTTGGATAAATTATTCTTATCTGCATATGGTCTTACCGAACCAATGACACCGGCAACTCCTCCTGAGGTGCTCACGAGAGGGTACTTGTTGGTAAGAAACCAGTCTGGCAGTCCCTGACTGTTAAAAACAAGTTCGAGTATATTAAGCATCGGCTTTCTGGATTCCATAACCATACGATCATCCCTTCTGAAATGCTCGGCCAAGCGAGGTGGGAAAAGATCAAAGTCAGACTTTCCAAAAAGTTCTTCGTTGGAACCCAAACCGATCCGCGGAAGGAACTTCTCTGTCATATACAATAATCTCGATTCCTTATCTTTGATAAAAAAAGAGACACCTGGAATGTTTTCAAAAAGTTGACATAATTGTACAGAATCACAACCTATGTCATTAAACCATTTTGAGAATTTTCGAAAGACCGGTGAATTCATTTTATGTTAAAAAAACAAAATTATACCAATTCAGCAAATTCAATTTTTTCTTTTTTTGTCATAAATCACATAAAATAAATCATTAGAACCAAAATCCTCACATTTACTCGGTTGAATAAGGCTGGCTCTTAACAAATAGTTTTACTTTTTGGTAAAACCCGTGATCTCAGTCTGTGGAAAGGTTTTTTGCTATTCTAACTTTAGCTTCTTGAGCTTGGGTCTGATGACAAAATTACAATACCCTTGGTTTGGATTGCGATCGTAATAATCCTGATGATACTCCTCCGCGACATAAAACTTTGGTGCAGGAACAATCTCAGTTACAACAGGATCCACAAATTTCCCATTGAGTTTTGCCTTCCAATTTAGGGCAGCTGTTTTTTGTGACTCGGATAAGTACATGACAGTTGATCGGTATTGCGTTCCAACATCTGCACCCTGTCGATTTAGGGTTGTTGGATCATGTGCGTCTCCAAAAACATCGAGTAGCTTTTCAAAGCTAATTTTTTGGGGATCATAAACTATTTTGATTACTTCCGCGTGTCCTGTAAGCCCTGTGCATATCTGCTTGTATGTGGGATTGGGGATTTTCCCACCTGCGTAACCCGAAACAACTTCTTTTACTCCGGCTATTTTTTCGAAGACTGCTTCAGTGCACCAAAAACACCCACCCCCAAGTATTGCTGTTTCAAAATCAATTTGTGTAGCCTTTTGCACTGATTTGGGATTGGTTTTCGATTCTTCATCTTTGGCAACGCAACCCATACAAGTCAAAGCGAAAGAAAATAAGAATAATGCTTTTTTCATATTATTTATAATCCTTACCCGTAATCCATTCATGACCTCTTGCCAACAACAGTTTGTCAGCCTCCACAGGACCCCAAGTACCAGCCGAGTAACTTTCAAGACCAATTGATTCCTGTTCATTCCAATAATCTAGAATTGGAGAAAGCAAGCCCCATGAGATCTCAGCTTCGTCGCCTCTAATAAAGAGAGTGCCATCTCCGTTTAAGGCATCAAGAATGAGCCTCTCATAGGCTTCTGGAGTATTAGACCCAAAGGTTGTTTCATAACCAAAGGACAGTTGAATTGGTTGTAGTTTAGTTTCCAGACCCGGCGTCTTGGAATTGAGATAAAGCGTTACCCCCTCGTTTGGTTGAATACGGATAACCAAAAGATTTGGAGCCAAAGAAAATCTTTCGTCTTGCCCAAAAAGAATACCGGGTGGCCTTTTGAACTGAACCACTATCTCGCTGGCTTTACCGGTGAGCCTTTTCCCCGATCGAAGGTAAAAAGGTACCCCCTTCCATCTCCAATTTTCAATATGCAAACAAAGTGCGGCATAAGTTTCCGTAAATGAGTCTTCGGGAATGCCTTCTTCATTCAAATATCCGATTGCTTTTTCCCCAGAGACCAATCCCTCTGTGTATACCCCGCGAACTACCTCAGCATTCTCTCCCTTAAGGCTTAGAGGCTTGATCGCTTTGAGCGCCTTGACTTTCTCGTCTCTAATGGCTTCAGGGTTCAAGGAGGAGGGTGGTTCCATCGAGGTTAAGGCCAGCAGTTGCATGACATGATTTTGAATCATATCCCTTAAGGCACCGTTTTTATCATAATATCCGCCTCTTTTACCAACACCCAGTTCCTCTGATACAGTAATTTGAACGCAAGAAACGTAATTTCTATTCCATACGGGTTCAAAAAGTGAGTTTGAAAATCTTTGTACCAACAGACTTTGTACCGTCTCCTTGCCAAGATAATGGTCAATTCTGAATACCTGTGACTCGTCAAATCTTTGATTGATTACCAAATTGAGCTTGCGGGCACTTTGTAAGTCTTTTCCAAAAGGCTTTTCTATAATTACCTTGGAGGCATATTCCGTACCATAATGCCTCTTGGCCAGCCCACTCTCGCCTAGATTCTCCAGAATTGGCTCAAAGACCCCAGGAGGTGTAGAAATATAGAAAAGACATTGAGAGGGTTTACCCAATTCCTTTTCTAAATTTAAGATCTTTTCCTCCAAAAGTCGGAAGCTATCGATTTCATGATAACCTCCACCATGAAAAAAAATGTTCTGTTCAAGGGCGTTCCAGTTTTCTTGATCAATTTCTCTTCTGGAATGCTTCGTCAGTGCCTCCTTCAAATATTTACGAAACGACTCGTCCTCCATTGGAGTTCTACCTACCCCAATCAAAAAGCAATTGGCAGGCAGCAGATCATCCTGAGAAAGATTGAAAATCGCAGGAGCCAACTTCCTTGCAGTCAAGTCCCCCGAAGCTCCGAAAATAACCAGAATCGTTGGAGGTGGATTGCTCTGTTGAGTTGTTTCTTTATTCATCAGGATTGAGAAGTCATTGTATTAGCCAACTATTCTTAATTGTAGATTGGCTAGAAAATGGCAATGTTTTCATGATGAAAAATCTTATTGGAATCTCTTTTCGAGTTAGCCAAATCTATCTCTACAACATCAAATCTATAGTTGTTTGGAATGTTTGATTCTTCACGAAGGTAAGCCTTGAAAGCATGACTTAAATTGATTCTTTTTTTTTGATTTATTGAATCATATCCCGTTACAAAGCTTTTGGACGACCTGGCCCTGACTTCAACAAAAACAAGCATTTCTTGATCTCTAAAAATCAAGTCAATTTCCAGTCGATGATTTCTTTTGCTACGCCAATTCTCAGCAATCAGTAAATAACCCTTTTTTCTTAAATGCCTTCTTGCCAACCACTCGCCGTATTCTCCTTTTTGAGTATTATCAGTCGCAATTCCATTCAATCCCAGTTCCCAAAAAAAACGTCGAGTTATCTTTTTTAGTGGAAGAAAAAATTTACTTCCAATCATGTTTCGGATACCTTCCCGCAAGTTCTTTTTTTATCGAAAGATAAGAGCCGTTCCAAAATTCCAGTATATTATCCGTACACTGCACGACTCTTCCGTTGGGCGCAAGAAGTTCAACCATAATTTTACTCTTACCGAAAGCAACTTTTGGATGGTCTTCTACTCCATAAAATTTTTGAATAGGAGCCTGCATATAGACCTTTTGATTGTCATACCTAAGAGGTATTGCCTTGCTTGAATTAGAGAGGCTGAAACTGGCAGGTGCCGCTAAATCCAAGATCTTTAGCTTTTCATTCCCATAATAGGAGTGAATGAAATGCAAAACCTTTGCGTTTCTAATTTCTTTCCATTTTTTTCCTGACAAACATATTTCATTGATAATTCGAATTCGCAAATTCTCATCAAAACTCTCAATTTGATATTCTGGATAGAGGACCGACAAAAAATTAATTCTCGATAAAAAAGCTTCAACTTCATTGTTCCAATTCTTCAGCTTTAACTCGCCTTCGATAATGGCTCTTGCATAAGCTTTGGCCACTTTCTCTCTGGAAGTCTCGATAGAATCTTTCTTGCCAATGATTACCTCACCGAATTTTTCCAGGCTTTGCTCAAAAACATGATGAGTAACCGTGTCCAAATAAACTTCTCTTGCGAGAGTTATTTTACCTCCAAGAACTTTTCTTATTTCCCCCTCTGCGATTGAAGTAACCTCATCCATTTCGAGAATTATCTTACCTTGTCTTTTCTTCTCGAGAATCTTTAAGGGCAAAATCCATTTTGATCCTACTACTGTACTTTCCTTGGATAATTTAAGACATAATCCAGTGGAATCACGATATGTATTTGTTCCCTGATTCTCCAGATAAGCCAACCTTTCGGGATAAACTTCCAATAATATTTCGATTAGTTTTTCAAAGACATAAGGATTAAATTCAAATTCTTCCTCCATAATACTGCACAACTGACGAGCAGAATTTTCAATTTCCCTGAACCTCAAACCGTGTACGCCAAGCTTTCTACATTCAGATTCCCTAAAGTTTACCTTTCTTGCCTTCATAAATGCATTAAGCAAGATAACTAAATCTGAAGTCGGACGAACCCCATTTTCCGAAAAATCAGATCTTTTTCCAAAGTCGATTGGATTCTTGAAATCTAGTGCTGCGCTAACTAAGGCAAGTTGCGACAGACATTTTTTCTCCTTCGCCAAATGCAATGCATAGCCAATTCTTGGATGAATGGGCAATTTTGCCAATTCCTTGCCGCGAAGCAGCACATTTCCCACGGAATCGATTGCCTCAAGTGAAACCAAGAACTCCTCCGCTTCATTTAAAACGTGAATGGGTGGTTTCTCATACCAATTCAATTCCTTTGGCTTAATTCCTTGGGCTGTCAGATTTAAATAAATTTCAGTCAGATCCAAACGCTCAATTTCCGGTTCTTCAAATTCCGAACGTTGAAGGTGCTGGTTTTCGGACCACATTCGAAGACAAATTCCCGCTGACAAGCGACCCGCCCTTCCGGCTCTCTGATCGGCAGAGCTTTTGCTTATTGGTTCGGTCAGTAGGACATTTACTCTTCGATAAGGATCAAACCGGTGCTTTTTGGCTAGTCCAGTATCAATGACAGCACTGACACCCTCTATTGTTAGCGAAGTCTCAGCAAGATTGGTACTCACAATAATCTTACGTTTTGAAGATGCCCTCAATGCCAAGTCTTGAGACTCCTGAGACATTTCGCCAAACAATGGTAAAACCTCAAAGTTTGAAGAATGAAGTTTGCCCTGTATTTCACGAACAGCTCTTCTTATTTCAGCAGCCCCATCCATAAAAATGAGTATATCGCCCTCTGTTTGGCGAAGAAGGGGCAACAGATTGTCACAAACTTGTACTTGCAGGCTCGTGTTCGGAGTGATCGCCTTATACCTTATACTCACAGGGAACTCTTTCCTTTCAATCTCAAGCCCGTTGGGCGCTTCTAGGTATTCACTGACTTTGATGAGGTTAAGCGTTGCTGAAGTAACAATAATTTTTGGGAAAATTTGATCGGATTGAGCAAAACTCTTACATAGAGCAAGAGAAGCATCCATGTAGACAGTTCTTTCATGGAATTCATCAAAAATGATTAATTCCACTCCCTCAAGATTCTTGGGGTGCTGAAGAATTCTAAACAGCATACCGTCCGTCAAATACACAACTTTTGTCGCTGAAGATACCTTTGTGTCGAATCTAACCCGATAACCAACTTCTTCTCCTAACTCACTCTGACAAAATCGGCTCGCTACTCTTGCCAAGCTTCGAGCTGCGATTCTTCTTGGCTGGACAACAAATATCTTACCCTTTACCAAACCTTCTTTGTAAAAAAAAAGGGGTAAACCTAGAGATTTTCCGGACCCAGTTGGTGATTTGATCGCAAAACTTCCGTACTTAAACCACCAATCTCTAATTTCTTCGTAATGCGAGCTGATGGGAAGCTCTTTTATAAAGTCCACACTATTAAATCCGGATTAAAAGGCATATTCACAGAAGGGACGTTATTTCAATTTCGAAAAGCCAAATTTAAAATATTGCCTTGTATTTATCCAGTAGGTTTTGAGCGACCCTGTCGCCTTTTTGAGCAGCGACAGACAACCACTGCCTTGCGTCATCAATACTTTTGTTCGTCCCTTTACCAGAAAACTTCATTAGTCCGACATATCTTGCCGCTTCTGCATTTCCACCTTCAGCCAAGGGCAGAAACAACTTGTAAGATCTTTCATAATCCTTTTCAGTGCCAATGCCAGTATACAAGCTTTTGGCTCTGGTTAGGAGGTCCTTATCACTCGAAACATTACTTCGAACGACTGTACCCAGACTTCCAGAGGTTTTTTCATCACCTTGCCTCTTCCGAATATACTCCCGTGCCAACTGATGCTGTTGTTCCGCTGCCTTGTTTAAGTAGCGCAATCCTTCAATGGTATTTTTTTCAATACCCTCCTGTCCTTCTATAAAAAGAACGCCCAACGTGTACTGTGCCTCCGAAAAATTTTGGTTTTCAGCAACCTTTAACCATTGAACGGCTTTCATCGAGTCCCTCGGCACCCCATCACCACTCAAATAAGCCATGCCCAAATTGAATCTTGCGGTCAAAGATTTTGCACGAACTGCCTTGGACAACATTTCTATACCCAATTTCGTATTCTTCGACAATAAGCCTGGAAGCCCCTTCAGATATAGTGCTCCGAGAGTTGCTTGTGCCTGCGGGTATCCGGCTTCAGCAGATTTTTGAAACCATTCCAGTGCCCGCGGAACATTTGTGGGAATAACCTGAAAATCAATTTCACCCATACAATACATTGCTACAGGGTCCCCACCTGAAGCTCTTCTTTGCAATAATAGTGCCGCATCCTGATAATATTGAGTTGCCTTGGCAAAATCTCCATCAAGCATCGCAATATTTGCTAAATTATAAGATCCGAAAGGATGGGAATTTTTATTTGCAAGTTCAGACCACTGTTTTGACAAACCTATATCCACCGCACTTCCATACTCCCCAGATCTCAGACAAATACCCAATAAGCCCTGAAAATAAGGTGATCCGCTTTTGGCTTTTTCGATTACCTGGCCAAAAGTCAATAAATGGCTCCATTTCTCAAACTCTTTTGAATGAAGAGTCAAAAAACAAGGAACGAGCAAAAACAAAATCTTAGTGATCACGAGAAATGAATTATTATATCTTGGCTTAGAAGCTTGTAAACTCTCTACTTATGAAAGAAAATAATTTGCAGAATTTAAAATGAATTTTCAATGTCCATTTGCTGTTTTATCACTAATAATTGCACATGTCCTTGCCTCAATTGCCAATCTGCATGGAAACGCGGACTCTTTTTCTCTTGCTGACAGGAAATTGCTCAAAATCATTCGGCACGAAGAACAATTCTTCTCACAAAATCAGAACTTCGTAAACGATCCCAAAGAATTAAGCCGTAAGGCACAAGATTTAGTGTCCCTCTATGAATCCTATTTGGCCGAAAACCCAAACGATACGAACGCTCTCATTCTATTTGGAAAATTTCTAAACAAGGTCGGACAAAAAAGTCATGCGATAGATTTTTTTCTAAAGGCAGACACCATAAACCCAAAACTAGCTGTCGTTAAGCAACAGATTGGGAACTTTCTTGTTGAGAATGAAAAACCTTTGGAGGCTCTTCCTTTTTTCACTTCTGCGATTCAAATTGATCCGCTAGTACCCGATTACCATTTCCATCTGGGAAACTTTCTGCACATCTACAAAGAAAAAATCTCGATGTCCAAAATTCTGGGACAAAAATCTGTCGAACTGTTTTCGCATGAGTGTTTTGCCAAAGCAGCTGAAAAAAGACCTACCTCTTTTGAATACAGATTGCGATTTGCCCAAAGTTTTTTTGATTGCCCGGAATATAACCGTAACAACGCCATTGCGGTTTGGGATAAGATTATGAGTGATTTCAACTCGTCTTTAAAAAAATCTGAAATTGATTACATCAAACTTTGCAAAGCACGAATAATGCTTGATTTGAAACAAAATGAGCAAGCTGACCTATTGGTGCGGGAAGTATCAACGAAGGCATTGGTGAAATCCAAAAAAGAAATACTTGATTACATAAATAAAAAACCAAAGAAACCTAAATCAAATAAGGAAATCAAGGGAGACAAAACCGGGAATATTGGAATTTCAAATTATGACCCTCACATTGCCCGGCTCAAGCTTATCACTGAAAAGTTAATGGAGGAAAAACTAATAAAACAACTTCATGCTGATCATGCCAGAGCAAATCAAGAAACAAACGGTGAGATTCGCTTTAGTGTTAATAGTGACCTGGAAACTTCGGATTGAGTTATGGATGAAGACAAAATTATTCTTTTCATTTTGCTTATTTGCTCCATTTCAGTCCACGAGTGGGCACATGCTTGGGTTGCAGATAAATTGGGCGATCCATTGCCCAGGCAACAAAAAAGAGTCACCCTGGATCCCCGTTCTCACATTGATCCAATAGGAACCTTACTTATCCCTTTGATCATGATTTTTGGAAGTGCCGGCTTTTCAATTATTGGATGGGGGAAGCCAGTTCAGATCTCCTTACCAAATCCCAAAACCAGAAAACGAGATGATATCCTAATTACGTTGGCAGGACCTTTTTCCAATCTGGCGATTGCCTTAATTTGTACAATATTTTTTGGTATGATTCATAAATTTTATCCGCTTGGTGAATCAATCCTGTTGTTATATTATCAAATTGTAACATTAAATGCAGTCCTCTTTCTTTTTAATCTTATCCCCATCCCTCCACTCGACGGATCGCACCTATTGAAAAATGCGATCAGGATGCGAGAGGAAACATTTTTGAAATTTTCAAAATATGGTTTCCTTCTTCTTATTGTACTAGTAAACATTCAACCATTCCAATTGGCAATGAGTTCAGGAATAAATCAACTAAACTCAATTTTCTTTGGCATTTTCTCGCTATTACATAGTTAGGCTTTATTGAAAAAGAATGAGACAAGTTGGACAATTTGACCATGAAAAGCTCGCACTTAAGTTTTGGAGCTACCTTAAGCATTTAGAAATAGATGCTTCTCTAGAGGAAGGGGATGAAAGCGGAACATGGACCATTTGGGTAGTTGACGAAGACAAACTTGATGTGGCTTTTGAAGAATTTGATAAGTTTTCGAGCAACCCGGAAGATGCTAAATACCTTGCCCCCAACCCATTGAATCCTGCCAAAGAGAAAGGCGATGCAAAAAAAACTCCAGACCGCTTCAAAACAATTAATCTTAGGGATAAATGGAGTTCCTCAAGGAGCGGAACAGGCACCTTTACTTTAGCCTTAATTATAACTTCGGTAGCAGTTTTTCTTCTTTCAGGAATGGGTAAAAATACTGAAATAATTGGTAAATTCTTTATTTCAGAAAAAGTGAATGGTGAACTTTCAGAGTTTAAGGATGGTGAAATTTGGCGAGTAATAACCCCAATCTTTATTCACGGGGCTGGTAGCTTTAGCTTAATTTTTAATCTTATGCATATTGTTTTTAACATGTATTTGTTAAGAGAATTTGGTAGCCAAATAGAATCTTTAAAAGGTCCAAAGTTTTTCCTTACTTTCGTATTCTTGTTGGCACTTTTCTCAAATATGTCACAATTTTGGGTATCTGGGCCAGCATTTGGAGGGATGTCGGGAGTCAATTACGGACTGTTTGGTTATGTTTGGATAAAAGATCGATATGATCCTGGCGATGGCTTCCGTATCGATCCCACGCTTGCCCTATGGTTATTTGGCTGGTTCGCCCTAGGATTTGTTTTCGAGATAGGGGGAAGTTATATCGCCAATTGGGCTCACGCCGGCGGATTAGCTCTTGGTTTGGCTTGGGGTTATGGGTCAGCTTACAGATGGAATCGAGGTAAAATGTAATTTAATTTTTTTCCTTAATAATTTCATATATAGCGAGGCCTGCTCTGAGATTGGGTAACCATTTGCAGACCCCAGTCCAATCTCCTCGATGAAAAAGTTTTCGGCCAACACGAGCAGAGTATCCTAATTTATCATCCGTGAGATTTTGGCAAAACTCTTCAAACTCTCCTACTGAAAAGTGATTACTTAAGTGACTGCTTTCCCATTGATGTGGATATACTTCATTTCGTACTCTTTTCCCTTGAAAGATGAAATTGAGCCTGTTTCTCCAATACCCATGATTAACAAAACTTACAGCAACTTTTTTTCCAACACGAATAGCTTCTTTCAAAACTTCTCCGGGTTCGGGAAGTTCCTCAACCATTCTTGAAAAAATAACCCAATCAAAAGAGTCATCATCAAAGTTCTGCAATCCCTTGCGAATATCCTCCTGATTAACTGATACTCCTCTGGCAACGCAAGAGATTGCTTTTTCAAGATCCAAATCAAATCCCAAGCCGGTAACTTCTTTGGATTCCCGCAAATGCTCAAGCAGCAAGCCACGGCCACAACCAAGGTCCAGCACACGAGATTTGCTCTCCACCCAATTATCGATCACTCTAAAATCCGCTTCTTTTTTTACTTCGTATCGATTTTTAAGCTTTCTAAATCCATCAATGTTAGACCTCTTTTCTTCCTCTTGGTCAGTTCCCTGAAGGAACAATCTTACTGCTCTAAGAAAAGGGGGAGAATCGATTAGAAAAGAATCGTGGCCATGCATATCTTCAATCTGAATGTAAGATGCGGGTTTACCCAACGCATGCAATGCTGAAGCAATCTTTTTATTCTGTTCAGGCGTGTAGAGCCAATCACTTGAAAAGGCTATGACCAAGGTTTGGGCCTCAACTTTTGATAGGTTTTCCTCAAGTCCACTTTCGCCAACCAAATCAAAACGATCCAAAGCTTCTGTTAGTTTCAAGTATGAATTCGCATCAAATCGATCGATAAACTTCTCGCCCTGATAGTCTAAATACCTTTGAACACTAAATTCAAATTCCTTTCCTGGGTCCAATCTCTTCTCGCCTCCAAACTTCTCCTCCATCCCGTGGTCAGATAGATAGGTTATATGAGCCATCATTCTGGCTACAGCAAGACCATTGCGGGGTCCTTCTTTGCACTCATATTCCCCTTCTTTCCAGCATGGATCACCCATAATTGAGCGCCGACCAGCTTCGTTAAAGGCAATGGTTTGAACCGTATGCTGAGCGGTTGCGGCTATGATAATGGCTTTCTCAGAAAACTTCGGGTACTTGACTACCCATTGTAATGCCTGCATTCCACCCATACTTCCACCGACTACGGCAAAAAGTTTTGAAACTCCAAGATGATCAACAAGGATCTTCTGGGCACGCACCATATCGTTTATGCTAAGATCGGGAAAGCTTGTACCAAATGACTGTCCACTTGCTTTTTTAGTGGTAGGACCAGTTGATCCTTTACATGCCCCCAAGCAATTTGAGCAGATTACAAAAAACTTATTTGTATCAATTGGCTTGTTAGGCCCAACGACATGATTCCACCATCCGGGTTTAGCGTCATTTTCAGAATAAACTCCTGCAACATGATGATCTCCGGTAAGCGCATGACAAATGAGGATTGCGTTGTCAGCTGATTGATTCAGTTCACCATAAGTCTCATAGGCAAGGGTAAATTCATCCAAAAAGCCACCCTCCATTTCGAAAGGCTGATCATAAGTGAAAAATTTTTCCTTCACCAAGCCCACATCATGGGAACAGTTTAAATAATCGCTATTAGGCTGAGACATTCTGTTGAGGATATTTTATCCCACGGTGCTGACATATTAACCAGAAATTGCCTCAAGCAAAGACTCTTCCATGTCATAATTTCCATGGACTGCCTTGACATCCTCCAAATCCTCAAGTGATTCAACCAATCTTAAAACTTTCCTGGCAGACTCCTCATCACTGATTTTAACAACATTATTTGGGAGGTAGGCCAACTCCGATGAATCTGCCTCAACCCCTACCTTGCTGAGTGCATCAGCTAAAACGTCATATTGCGAGGTTTCACAAACAATTTCATAATGATCGCTTTCCGTAACTATATCTTCTGCGTCATTTTCCAAAGCCAATTCCGTAATCTCATCCTCTTCAATTTTGTCTTTTGCAATTAGGAATTGTCCCTTTCTCTTGAAGTTAAAGGCGAGAGCGCCCGCTCCGGCCAAATTTCCTCCTCCTTTGGAAAAAGTGCTTCTTACTTCTGAAGCCGACCTGTTTTTGTTATCGGTAGTAACCTCTACGATGAGACCAACTCCTCCCGGTGCATAACCCTCGTAAAGAAGTTCTTCGATCGTTACTCCTCCAAGTTCTCCAGCCCCTTTTTTAATGGCACGATCAATGTTGTCAGCTGGCATATTGGCCTGCTTTGCTTTGATAATCAAGGTCCGCAATCTTGGATTAAATTCCGGATCTTTTCCACCATCCCTAGTAGCCAAGGATATTTCCTTACTGATAACGCTGAAGATTTTTCCGCGTTTTGCGTCAACTGCAGCTTTGTGCCGCTTTGTAGTAGCCCATTTGCTATGTCCAGCCATAACTGCAAATTGAATTCACTAATTCGTTTTCGTCAAGTATCCTTACCTAAGCGGTCAATAAGAAACCTGTAGGCAAGTTCCGTTTTTTCTTTCTTTTCCAAAGAAGCACTTCTTTTGGAAGAAGTCATTTCCGCCAGCTTTTTATCTGAATAATGATTGAGTCTCTCTTTGTATAACCTCTCCAATTCATCAGCCTTGATGGGTCCTTTCAATTTTAAACCCAAGAAATTTCTGTGCTTTCTCTCTTCCTCACTAATTTCATCCAGTACAACCCTTTCCCCTTTCTCGTTATTGCGATCGAATTTTTCACCCGAATCTCCTTTGAGTTCATTACTTTTCTCACCCTTAATCGGTTCCCTTTTAGTAATCAAGGTCTGGAGGATTGTCATTAAGTTTTGTACGGTCCAATACAGTACTAGGGCCGAAGAGAAAAAGTAGAGGAAAATGAGAAACATGAAGGGCATGAATCGCATCATTTTGGCATTTATTCTTTGTGCCTCACTCATCTGTGGCCCAAGTTGCATTGGGGTAAGTTTCATTTGGAACCATTGGGTCACAACCATGAGAATAGGTAACAAATTTGCCGAAAAACCAAAAACTTCAGTAATCTGGTCTTGCTCGGAAAGATCCTTCGCCCACAAAAATTCTTGCCCATAAAGTTCTGCTGCAGAACGAAGCATCCAAAACATGCCCAAGAATATTGGGATTTGAATCATGATTGGCCAGCAGCCGCTAAATGGATTCACCTTATGCTCTTTGTAAAACTTCATCATTTCCTGATTTAGTTTCTGAGGGCTACCTTTGTGTTTTTCACGAAGGGCGGCCATAGGCTCCTGTAGGGCCTGCATTTTTTTCTGAGACCTTGTCGCCTTCGCAGTCAGTGGCCAAAGAATTAGCTTTATCAGAATAGTAAGAACAATAATCCCCAACCCATAACTTCCAAAAATTCCGCTAAACAGATCCAGCAAGTAACTGAGAGGCTCTGATACCCACCAAAAAACACCAAATTGCATTGCCTTATTCTGGTCTGAACCTAATTCAGTAAGTAATTTGTAGTCTTTCGGGCCCGCATAGACTTCAAATTCAAATTTACGAACAGAACCCTGCTTACCTTGAGGACTTAAAATACCAAGGCTAAAGGTCGCTTTTCCGGATATACCTGAATTTTGCTCTGTCCGGTTTGTGTCTAAATTTCTAATGGAATTACCCTCAATTAGGGTTTCCCCCAAAGAATCGATAGGTCTTATTAGGTTCACAAAAAACTGATTGTTTACACAGTACCATTTTGCCTCCGAGAGGAGTTTCGGTTCCATCTTTCCGCCAGCACCCATTTCATTAAGCTGGATAAATTCTTCAGCTTCTCCATCAATTCGACCACTGCATTGAGCACAAGAACAGCCTTCTGGTAAGGGAGGGCCATCGTTGTAGTATCCTACATTTAAATAAGTGGAGGAATTATCAAATGGATTGTATAATCTCGGGATTTGAAAGGCTGATCCGAGATGCAGTCTTACCTTATCAACCTGTACGGGAAAATCATTAAGGTTTTCGATTATCGTTAGGTGATTAACCATGTATGAAGAATTATTTTCACGCCAATATTCCCGAGTAATTTTTATGTTCTCCGATGAAATTAACTCGAATGTTATTTTCTTATCATTTGTTTCGTACTTTCGTGAAAAGTTCTTGGTTTTTTTGAACAAATTTCTTTTCGAGCCATCCATATTATAAAACGAAATACCCAGAAGTGGCTCTCCAGGTTGAATCATTTTGTAGGACTTGCTTAGACGGTCATACTTCTTCAAATCAACGCTGCGCAAGCCTCCGAGATAGCTGGTAAAAGTTAGAGAAGAAGAATCATTGGAAAGTCCTTGAGTTAAAATCTCCGATTCGATTGGTTCATTGGGAATTGCTGTATTTTCCTCTGCAATTAATTCTGCATCACTATCGAGATTTGAATTGTTGGCATCAAAAACCGCAGGAGCAAATTTTGTATCATTTTGGCTAGATGGAGGAGGATTGGATTCCTTTGCCCTCTCAATTTGATCTTCACTTTGTTTCCATATCAGATAGAAAGCACCGGCTAAAAAACAAAAGCCTAATATGTAATTTTTCATTTAAGAATTAGCAGTTTTTGAAGAAAAGCATTGAATTCCAATTCCAATGTTTGGTAATTCACATCTAACATCTCCTTACGAGGCAGGACAATTAATGATGCGGATTTTTTAATTTTTGAAGCATTCCTTCTAAAAAGCTCACGGACCAGTCTTCTTGCTCGATTCCGTAAATGAGCATCTCCCAGTTTACGAGTAGTGATGATTCCCAATTTGGCTGTATCTTTATCAACTGAGCATATAGCCTGACCCCAAAAGAATTTGGTTCTGATTTTGTTCTTACTGCTTTTGACAATGGTGAATTCCTCTTTTGAAAGCAGCCGCATAGATCGCAAGAACTTTTGTCTCACGAAAAGAAATCTTTACCTAAAACGGCGTGCGCCGGAAGCCGTTAAACGGGCACGTCCCTTTTGTCGGCGACTTTTCAATACTTTTCGCCCAGAAGCGGTTTGATTGCGTTTACGAAAGCCAAACTTGCGAGCACGGCGTAACTTAGAGGGGTTATATGTTGGTTTCATCAGAAAAACTGCAATATTTTAAAAACAATTGTCTCAAAGTCAAAACTTTCTACTGTGATCATTTTCATCCTTTGATCTTGCGATAGTAAAATTTAATGACATAAATGTTTTCTTTGGTTGTCCCGTTCGTCTAGCCAGGTTAGGACACCGGGTTTTCATCCCGGCAACAGGGGTTCGAATCCCCTACGGGACGCCACTTTATTTGTGAACTTCTAAAAGAAGTCTAAAATCACCCCATGCCAACTAATTCTCCAAACATCATTGTAATTGGGGCAAGACACAACAACTTAAAGAATGTAAACCTTGAGATTTCTCCAGGTGAATTGACTGTCATTACAGGCCTTAGCGGTAGCGGGAAGTCGACTTTATTATTTGATGTTTTACATGCTGAAGGTCAAAGAAGATATGTGGAGACATTTAGCCCTTATGTTAGGCAATTTTTAGATAATCTTCCCCGTCCTCAGGTTCAATCCATTGAAAATGCCCGCCCCTCCATCGCGGTTGAACAGAAAAACTCCGTTAAAAATTCACGCTCGACTGTAGGTACCATGACTGAACTTTGTGACTACTTCAAGGTATGGTTCTCCGAAGTAGCAACCTTGTATGACCCGCAATCAGGGGATGAAATTAAATCAGAAACAATTGAAACCCAAGTGGATGCAATCCTTTCAAAATTCACAGCACAAACCTTGTTGTTTGGTTTTCAATGCAAAAAACCAAAAGATCTTGGATTATCTGATTTCATCTCTTTTTTGATAAAAGCTGGCCACACCCGTGTTCTANCTAGAGGCAAATATCAAAAGCTTTCACGTTTAGATGAAATAAAAAAGGACTTAGATGGATACTTCGTCGTCGTAGATAAAATCGAAATCAAGAAGAAAAACAGGTCAAGGCTGNTAGAGGCNGTTAAAATCTCACTTGAAAAAGGAAAGGGTTATGGAGAAGTTAGGAGTGAAAAAGGAGAATTGATTAAGTCTCTGTTGTTGGGTTTGCAGTCAAAAGTTAACGGAAAAATATTTGAGGCAGCGCATCCAAACTCATTTTCATTTAATTCGCCACAAGGAGCATGCCCTGAATGCAGGGGNTTTGGAAGAAACATATCCATAAATGAACAAAAAGTAATTCCTGATACCAACCTAACTATTTCGCAAAATGCAATTCGTGCCTTTTCAGGAAAAGTTTTTAGCCACTGCCAAGATGACTTGTTAAGTTNTTGCCAAAAAGGTGAATTGGATGCGCACAAACCAATCAANCAATTTTCATCTCAGGAAATCGATTTTTTATGGAATGGAGATCCTGANTATGAAGAGGGNNCTTCAAAATGGTATGGTATTAATAATTTCTTCAGGTGGGTTGAAAAGAAAACTTACAAAATGCACATTCGGGTGTTTTTATCCAAATACAGGGGATACTTTGAATGCCCGAAATGTAAGGGCGGGAGATTGAAAGAAGAATCTACATTTTGGAAATGGAAACAAAAAACACTACCCGAGATTTATGCCCTACCAGTAGACAAATTAAAATCAATTCTTCCAGTTGAGATTAAAGGAAAGAATAAAAAGACTCTTCTTNCCTTGGAGGCGATTCATAACCGCCTTCGATACCTGCAAGAAGTAGGACTTGGATACCTCACTTTAGATCGTTCAACCAAAACTTTAAGTGGAGGAGAAACACAAAGAGTTAATTTAACTACCTGTCTTGGATCTGCTCTCACTGATGCAATGTTTGCCTTGGACGAACCGACCATTGGATTACATGGAAAAGATGTCAGTAATTTAATTAAAATTTTAAGAAAACTNGCAGACTCGGGAAATTGTGTGTGTGTTGTAGAGCACGACGAACAAGTCATCAAAGCTGCAGATAAAGTTATTGAGATTGGTCCGGAACCTGGCACGAACGGAGGCAGAGTTGTTTTTAGCGGGAAAGTTGATCAGCTTATCAAATCTCAACATTCATTAACAGGTAAATGGCTATCCAATGATTCCTTTTNAAAACAAAATAAAAAACGGAATNCCAAAAAAGTATCATCAGGTCGTTACATAAAAATTTCCAATGCATCTCTTTTTAATTTGAATAAATTTAGTGCAAAGATCCCATTGGGGCAATTTGTTTGTGTGGCAGGTGTATCAGGTTCAGGTAAATCAACACTTGTTAATCATATTATATATGAAGGTTTGTCTGATAGGGCAAAAGCATTTCCTGGCCAAGTGACCACTGACATGGAATTTGAAGAGGCAATCCTTGTAGACCAAACCACAGTATCCAAGACTCCCAGATCAAATCCAATACTTTATACGGATGGGTGGAGCCCAATCAAAGAAGCACTCGGTCGAACTGATGAAAGTAAGATGCTGGGTTATTTACCTCCAGATTTTTCATTTAACAGCGGAAACGGTCGCTGTGAAGAGTGTGGTGGTCTCGGATATGAAATCGTGGAAATGCAATTTTTATCCAATTTGCAAATCCCATGCAGTTTTTGTAACGGAATGCGGTTTAAGGATGATGTTCTCAAGGTAAAGTTGAATGGCTTATCTGTACTTGAAATTTTAAATCTCTGTGTTTCTGATGCTCTAAAGTACTTTGCAGATCTACCCAAAACGCACAGGAAGCTTAAACTCTTAGATGATGTAGGACTAGGTTATCTTACCCTCGGACAACCACTAAATACGCTTTCTGGCGGAGAGTCGCAGAGACTTAAGTTGGTTAAGTATTTGGGATCGATTTCCAGAGGCAAATTACCGAGTATATTACTGATCGACGAACCAACTACTGGACTGCACATGCAGGATGTTTGTCTTTTGATAAAAACCCTCAAAAGAATTGTTGAAGCGGGACATTCCGTAATAGTAATTGAACACAATGCCCAGGTTTTAAGANACGCCGACTGGATTCTGGAAATGGGACCAGGGGCTGGGGAAAATGGTGGGAAAATTACTGCTTCAGGAAAACCTTCTTCATTTTTAAGAAAAAGGACCCTCACATCCGATTATTTATTTAAAAAAGAGCTACCTGAAAATGTTCGGAAAAAACAAATTAAAAAAGTTTGGAAAACTCGATTAAACAATGATTTGCAGATTATTGGAGCACGGGAAAATAACTTAAGAGATATCTCTGTAAAAATTCCTCATGGTAAGTTTGTGGTTGTAACGGGACCCTCTGGGTCAGGCAAATCATCACTGGCCTTTGATGTTGTTTTTGCTGAAGGTCAAAGGCGATTCATGGAATCAATGAGTGCATATGCGAGGCAGTTTGTTGAACAAATGGGCAAGCCCAATGTCGATCATATCAAAGGAATGCGACCAACAGTTGCAATCGAGCAAAGAGTAACAAGAGGTTCGAGAAAATCCACAGTTGGTTCCATCACGGAAATTGCCCAATATTTAAGACTTCTATACGCTAAGCTTGGAATCCAAATTAGCAAAGTCACCGGAAAACCACTCCAGAAATCAAGTGCTGCACAGATCGAAAGTAGGGTCATTAAACTTACCAAAAGATTTTTCCGAAAATCCAGTCACTCATCATTACGACTCCTTTCACCACTCGTCACCAATCGCAAGGGGCACCATAAGCCAATCGTTAATTGGGCCAGGGAAAAGGGGTTCGAAATCGTTCGATGCGATGGACAATATTTAAATGTCGAAGGATTTGAGGGTCTTGACCGCTACCGCTTGCATGATATCGAGGTCGAAATTGGGTCGTGGGTTAAAATGCCCTCAATTGCTCACCTGAAATCATCCATTGATTTAGCTCTCAAGATTGGGAAAGGCAGATGTGTACTGATTGAATCTCAAGAAAATGAAACCTGGTTTTCCACCACAAGAATTGATCCCGCAAATGGGACTGCGTATCCAGAACTTGAACCTTCTTTCTTTTCTTGGAATTCTGCAAAGGGCATGTGTACATACTGCAAAGGGTATGGAAAAATTTACGATTGGATGAAGGAAGATCTCCCAGCTAGTGGAGATTGGTGGAAGATTCAAGATGGAACTACTTGCCCAAAATGTGAAGGNCAGAGGTTAAATTCAGTGGCAAGACACGTTNTTTTGGAAACAACTAAAGATATCAGGCTTACATTACCCCAGTTGCTATCATTACCTCCCACANAGGTTATTGATTTTTTAAATTCACTAAAGATTTCTTCCTTGGAAAAACCTATTNGGGAAACGATCATTCCCGAAATAAGCGAACGCTTGAGTTTCATGAAGAAAGTTGGGCTTGAGTATCTTAGTTTAGACCGAGAAACCTCTTCTTTGTCAGGAGGAGAAGCACAACGAATTAGGCTCGCAAGCCAACTAGGATCAAACTTGTCTGGGGTNNTGTACGTNCTGGATGAACCATCTATTGGACTCCATCCCATTGACAACCAAAGGCTGCTTGATGCCCTTAGAAAACTGATGTCTCGCGGAAACTCCCTTTTGGTTGTCGAACACGACGCAGAGACAATAGAACAAGCAGATTTCATCATCGATGTAGGTCCCGAAGCTGGTTTTAAAGGTGGGAAAATCATCTCATGCGGGAAGAATATTTTGGGCATCAATGAGCGGGCATCTCCTTATTTCCCAACCAAGAGCTTGGGCTATCAGGGCAGAAGAATCGCTCTTCCTAAAGGCATCAGGGACCGTAATGATCCTTGTTGGATTAGAATAGATAATGTTAATTTCCGAAACATTAAGAATGAATCTTTTCAATTGCCCAAGGAAAGGTTGACTGTCTGTTGCGGAGTTTCTGGAGCCGGAAAATCATCATTAGTCAGGGGAGTGATCTTTTCAGGAATTCAGAAGGCTATTGATGCAAAAGAAAAGACCTTTTCAACAAATGAATGTTCTTTAAAACACGGAAATGACTTTGGCAAAGCCATTGAAGTTGATCAAAAGCCGATCGGAAAAACTTCGAGATCCACACCTGCAACCTATTTGGGTGTTTGGGATAGAATAAGAGGGCTCTTTTGCCAAATTCAAGAGGCGAAGGCTCTTGGTTTAACTTCAAGTGCATTTTCTTTCAATGTTAAGGGAGGCAGATGTGAAACCTGCAAAGGTAACGGAAAAATCAAACTTGAAATGAACTTTCTCCCTGACTCATATGTAACTTGCTCGTCTTGTAATGGAAAGAGATTTAAGGAAGAAATTCTTTCCCTGAAATGGAACGGTAAAAACGTTGCTGAAGTTCTTGATTTAACTTTCGAAGAAGCCCATGAATTTTTTGATTTCGATTTTGTTTTGTGTGAAATCTTCGGACTAATGATTGAAACTGGGTTGGGATACCTAAAATTGGGACAAGTTTCACCCACATTATCAGGAGGTGAGGCTCAGCGACTCAAACTAGCATCGGAATTAATTAAGGGCATTGACAAAGGTAAGTTGAAGGGTAAGCCAAAACCAAAGGCAAATTTTTATGTTCTGGAGGAGCCCACAATTGGTCTACATCAAAAAGACCGGAAAAAATTACTCAAATTACTTCGAAAACTTGTTAAGGAAGGTAATACAGTGCTTGTTGTTGAGCATGATGTGGACCTGATTTCAAATGCAGACTACGTAATTGAAATAGGTCCAAAGGGTGGAAAAAGCGGTGGTCAAAAAATATTTCAGGGAACTGTAGAAAATTTAATTAAATCCAAACGCAGCATTACGGCTAAGTTCGTTAAAAAAGCAATCAATTCCTAAGGTATAATTTTAATGAAAATCTTTTTGCCAACTTTTACAATTGCCTCATTTGTTTGGGAACAAATTTGAAACACAATTTCCCCATCGTCTATCCTGTCATTATCAATTTTAACTGCACCTTGATTAATCAGTCTTCTTATTTCACCTTTTGAGTCAAAGTGCTCTGTAGAAGATAAAACATTAAGCAAGTTATTTTTTTCCAAATTTAAAACAGAAAGAGAATATGTGGGCATCACTTCAGGAACTTTTCCTTTTGAAAAAACTTTCGAAAACTCCTCTCTCTCTTTTTTCGCCACTTTTTCTTCGTAAAACAAAGAGGTTAATGACTCTGCCAATGTTTTTTTCGCATCCATAGGGTGAATTTCCTTCATCTCGTTGATCTTAGTTTCCTGGTAGTTCAATAACAGTTTGAAATATTCCCACATTGAATCGTCGGATAGAGACATTGTTTTGCCAAAAATGTTTTTGGCTGAATCATTGAATGAAATGTAATTATCGTAACTTTTTGACATTTTTCGCACACCGTCCAGTCCCACCAAGAGAGGCATAGTCAAAACGGCTTGTATGTCCATTCCCAAGTCTTTTTGTAAACTCCTACCAACCAACATATTAAATAGTTGATCACTCCCACCAATTTCAATATCAGATTCTAAAATCACTGAATCGTACCCTTGAATGAGAGGATACATAAATTCTACCATAGATATGGGTTGATTGGCCTTAAAGCGTTTGGAAAAATCATCTCTTTCCAGCATTTGAGCAACCGTCATTTTTCTGGTCAGATTTAAGGCGTCAGCAAAGCTCATACCTGAAAACCACTCACTGTTTCTGCGGATCGTTGTTTTTTGCGGATCTAAGACCTTAAATGCCTGCTCCAAATAGGTTGCCGCATTTTCCTCTACCTGATCTGCAGTAAGCTCAGGCCTTAATTCGGACCTTCCACTAGGGTCACCAATTCTTGCAGTGTAATCACCAATCAAGAGAATTGCCTCATGTCCGGCATTTTGAAATTGCTTGAGCTTATTAAAGACAACAAGATGACCGAAGGTTAGATCGGGCCTGGTTGGATCAACACCAAACTTAACTTTAAGCTTTTTTCCAGAGGAAATCTTTTCTAAAAGTTCCTCTTGCCCAATGATGGTTTCTGCACCTGAAAGTAACATGTCAATTTCCATATGAAAAAACCTTAATAAAAGATAGCATATGATAGGACGAGCGAAGAATTGATTTTATTGTCTTATTTTCTGTTTCCGCTTGCTTTCAATTAACACAACATTACCAAATTAAATACCCAACCCCTCAAACTATTCTGAAAATGACTTTAAACATTGGCGATAACGCTCCAGACTTTTCCCTTAAAACCAAAAACGCCGAAGGACTGAAAGACATAACCCTGAGTGAACACAAAGATAAGCAAGCCGTGGTTTTGCTCTTTTTCCCATTTGCATTCACAAGTGTATGCACCGAGGAAACCTGTTCCGTCAGAGATGACCTAGCATCCTACANCGAATTGGACGCTCAAGTTTATGGCATAAGCGTAGACAGTCCTTTCGCTCAGGAAGTGATGTCGCAGAAAGAAAATTTAAATTTCACACTTTTGAGCGATTTCAATAAGACTGTATCCACCGCCTACGGAGTTTTGTATGAAGATTTCATTGGCTTTGAAGGTGTGGCAAAGAGGTCTGCTTTTGTAATCTCAAAAGAGGGTACCATCCTACACGCGTGGTCATCCGACGACCCGAAACAACTACCTGATTTTGAAGCAATCAAATCTGTNCTCCAATAATTCTTTAGCTTAGATATCTGCTTATCTTTCATTGTTACATTGTTGTATATATGTAATGTTTAGGAATTTGAAAATGATTTCAGAAACATCAAGNATTGTCATCTGCTGTGGCTTTTGATGGTTTTCTCTTAAGTCTTTACCATTCTACTTTCCGTGAACAAAGAAACACACTACCAAGTTCACGACTCAACTAGCGTATCGGTATTGCAGGTTTTAACAAAAGCCTCCTATACCAATTGTGAGCCGGTTAGAAATTTTTTTGATCGAAAATTCGAGGAAGGGCAAAGGTCTTTTATTGTTGATTTCGCAAAGTGTGGAAGTGTTGACAGCACTTTCTTGGGCATTCTCGTAAGGTTGGCTTTGAACCTTAGAAACGCTGAAGAGTCCGGGAAATTAGTCTTGGTTAATCTCACTGGCAGGAACTTGGAGACTGTAAAAAATCTAGGGATTCACCGAATCGCAGAAATAAGTTCACATTCCATTGAAAACAGTGAACAATTGGAGACTGTAGGTAATAATTCTGAAAACGAAACCGCATGCGCTGAAACCATCTACCAAGCTCACAAAACTCTCATGAATCTAAATGAAAAGAATCACCGCATGTTTTGTGATGTCGTAAGTTTCCTCGAATTGGAGGCTGAAAACTCTAAATAACAATTTTGGGTGAATCCTTTACTCCTATTTTTTTGCGGGCTTTTTATAGGTCTGACCATTTATTTTTTTTACAGACAGCAGGTCAGGAAAACTACCAATAATTTAAAAAATCGAAATGCTCGACTNGAACAGGAAAAGAAAATTGTGGTCGATTTCATGCACAATCTCGCAGTTGCAATAGGAGAGGGTGTGCCCAAAAAAGAATTGTACCAGAGAATAGCTCATACTGCTGTTATTACCACTGGAGCAATGAGTGCTTGCATTTATGAAAAGACGAAAAGCGGAAGGCTTCAAGGTGTAGCCGTTGAAGGTCTTTTTCCTCCACAACGAGCAATAAAGCAGTCGATTTTGAAAAAAGGGGAATCACGGGCCCGATTTTTGGAAACAGTTTTAACCTCTGAAACACTAGAAGAAGGAGAGGGTATCGTTGGGCAAGTTGCCAAAACAGGTAAACCCGTGCTCGTGGAAGATGCCACCAACGACCCTAGAATATTCAAGCACAAGGACGAATCTCTGAAATCCAAATCGTTGGTTTACGCTCCCTTAATCCATGATGAAAAGAGTTATGGTGTATTGGTAGTCGCCAACCCAACCAGTGGCTTACCATTCTCTCAAATTGACTTTTCACTAATCAGTTCACTTGCCGAACAAGCTGCACTTGCCATTAAAAACTCTGACGCTGTGAATCTNCGCTTAGCAAAATCAAGGATTGATTCAGATCTTCATCTAGCAAGTGAAGTTCAGGAGCTTTTTTTGACTCAACAATTCCCAAAACATCAAGGAATAGAACTCGATGCAAAGTACCTGCCATCCGCTCAGGTGGGTGGGGATTTTTATGATTTTTACCGCCTATCATCCACAAGGTTTGGGGTATGTGTTGCAGATGTTTCCGGCAAAGGAGTACCNGCCTCTCTTCTCATGGCAATTTGCCAGACTAACCTTAGCCATTTTGTCAAAAAATCTGCTACACCGTCCCAAATTCTAAGAAACTTAAATCAAGAGCTGGAGGAACGGATCAGACAAGACATGTTNATTACATTATTTTTTGCAATCATCGACACCAAAAATAAGACAATTACCTATTCCAGGGCAGGACATGAACCGGCAATCATCATAAGAAATCCCATTGATGGTAAAAGTGCTTCAGTAGAACAACTCCATGGGAATGGAATGGCGGTTGGAATGGTGCCATCTGAAATATTTGACGAAATGATAGAGGATCGCGAAATAACTTTTGGTTCAGGGGATTCCCTAATTTTGTATACCGACGGCGTAACNGAAGCCACCAATCAGGATGGTGAAGAATTTGGAATACAAAATCTTGAATCTTTTGCCACTAGTAACTGCAATCTTAGTCCCAAAAGCATTAACAGAAAACTAGTCTCAAAACTAGATGCTTTTTCCTCATCACAATTCGAACGAGACGACATAACACTTTTAACCATTCGAAAAACTTAATTTCAGGGAATCTTTCTTTCATCAAAATCTATCACATCGGCAAAGGAGATTAAATCTTCTCTGTCTGCTGCTCCTAAATTGCTTCGAACCTCCTTGAGTTTATCCTTTGCCAGATCAGCCGTACCCATTTGTACAACTTTTCTATTCCAAATGTGTGGCTCGAGATCTTCGGGTAATATTTTCATTAGCCTTTCATCCAATTCAGAGTCACTGCTGCTAGTCTTTACACATTCTATTATTTGTTCAGGATCAACCCCTAGATGTAAGCATAAAAAACCATCAAATCCTTTGGTGAAATTTCTTTGGTAACTAGTGGGTAGATCCCCGTTAAGATATTTTTTAATTTTAGCAATAAATCTTGGTAAGTGGAGTAGACCGAAACGGTGTGCTTGGTATGGAGATGGGAGATCCAAACAAGTTTCTCCGGTTGGTCCATTTAAAATATTTTGATCCATATTTGTAAATATCTATGATTACAGTTTTATAAAATGCGTCTCGAATGAATTCCAAACCACACAAGGGTGTCATCCACCGAATATCCAAATACTTATTTGAGCATAAGGTTCTTTTTGCAACTACATTGCTGATAGCATGCATAATGACGGGACTATCCGTATTCGTCCCAACCGTAATTCAGGAGGTATTGGATGAGATTTTTGAAACTGACCTTGTAGAAAATAATATCCTCATCAATGGAATTATTCTGATAGGATTTATGTTTTTAACAAAAGAAATACTCAATTGTTTGAGAATTAGGGTAAACAACAAGCTTGAACAAAAGGTAATTTTTAAGATTAGGAAAGATTTGCATGACAAATTACTCGACCTACCAATCAGTTTTTATGATCGCCGTAAAAGTGGTGAAATCGCTTCAAGGGTAGTCGAGGACGTTCAGAACGTTGAAAGAGCCATTTTAGATGGAACCGAACAGGGAATTATCGCATTCCTAACCCTAGGGGGTGTAACCACTATGATGTTTTTGCAGGAGCCTAGGCTTGCTTTTTTAGTATTCTTACCTCTTCCGGTTCTGATCATCTTAGGCCTTAATTACGCTAAAGTTTCCAAAAGAAATTGGAAAGCAGTTCGGGAAGCATCTGGTGAGCTTAACTCTTTGCTTGTTGAAGACATACAGGGCAATCGCTTGATACAGGCATTTGCGCTCAAATCTAGAGAAAGAAATCGTTTTAACAAAATTGGTAAAGTTTTAGAAAAGCGCTCACTTGAGGCAATGTACCGTTGGTCAATTCAAGGACCTGGGGCAAGTTTCTTATCTTCCTTGGGTATTCTTGCAGTGGTGGGAATGGGGGCTCACCTGTTGCAAACTGAACCCACCTTTACTTCTGGTAAGTTTTTCGCCTTTCTTTTGTACACTAACATGTTTTATGAACCCGTAAGGCAACTTGTATCCATCAATAACCTAATCGCCGCAGGTAAGGCATCAGGGGAAAGGGTTTTTGAAATTCTCGATACGCCCAATGAAATCAATAACCATGATAAGCCTCTTACTTTTCCCAAAAAGCTGAAAAGTATCGAATTTGAAAGAGTTTCTTTTTCATATGATGAAAGAAGTGCCATCATCGAGGATTTGTCTTTCACTATTCCCGAAGGATCAACAACCGCTCTGGTTGGGGCAACTGGTGCAGGAAAAAGTACAA
>NZKO01000013.1 GCA_002692535.1 Opitutia bacterium | reverse complement strand
TGGGGGAATGGAATAAAGGCCGCATCGTAGCCAAGGGTAATCAAATTGAACATTGGCTGAATAGAGAGAAGGTGGTTGAAATTACTTGGGGTACAGATGACTGGAAAGAACGATTTCAGAAAAGTAAGTACCGCAAAAATGAAGGCTTTGGTAGCTGGGAAGGTCCGGTTTTGTTACAGGATCATAGTGACCCTGCCTGGTATAGAAACCTGAAGATCAAAAGACTCTAAGACAGCAGTCCTTTTACGATATTACTATTTTATTAGTAATTATCTAGCTTTGGTAAATTTTATTGTAGTAAATTTACGAAGTTTTCCGATTCTAACTTTTAAAGTACCGTCCCTAACAATCTGATTTCGACTTCCTCCACTGGATACATTTTCGTCTTTACCAGTTGCTTCGTTAATATCTTTGGTAATGGTACTGATATTGTATTTCGTGCCATTTCTGAATCCTTCTCCACGAAAATCAATCTTTGAGAATTCATTGTTGTAATACTTCCCATTTTGAATGGTGGCGGGAATGGCAACCTCAAGAAATCCAGTACCTGCAGCACCATTGGAATAAACGAGTACCGTGAATGACTTCTCGGTCCGATTATAGGAGGAAATTTTATATTGTTCGTTACCCGTGAAACCATTACCGTTTGTGGTAATATCATTTCCTCTCTCTCCAGCAATGGCGTGGCGGATGACTTCGTTTGATCCTCCAGCAATCTGTGAATACCAACGCCAAACGTAATAATGCAAGTGATTTGGATCACCAGGATTGATGTAGTCTACTTCAGAGAATCTTAATCCATCTTCAGGGACTTCATATGGTTTTAAACTAGTCTCTGGACCGTGAATTCCTAGTTTGCGGGTGATGACACCCGGTCCTCCATAATTCGATGGAATCACCCATTCAGGTTTAAGTTTTTTAATCTGCCCGCTGTAATCGACCCGCTTAGTTAGCCCCATTGACCAACGACTTGAATTGTCGCACCAGGGCATATTTACCGTATTCAATCCCCGTTCCAATACTTTACCAAAAATCGTAATGGTTTTTTCAAAGGCATCTCGTTCGTCTCTTTTTCCGTCCGCATTTACATCATGGTTGTTTCCGGACCCATCCCAGCAAATCCACGATTCAGATGATAGGATTTTTTTGGAGCGGTAATCTCTCTGATCAAGTTTCTGCCTAGCTAAATCATATTGCGTCCAGCAATTAGGAATGAGTGCCCCATCCATCATGCCATATCCATTGAAATGATCAGAGATATTGAGGTTAAGAGCATCTACTTTACTCATCAATTCCTTATCTGAAATTAGCTGGTCATAGTAATCATCTACAGCCATGGCACCTCCGCCTTTTAGCCCTACTCTTGCTTCGCAGGGTTGGCATGGTGAAGTTCCGGACGTTGATACAATAACATGTGTCCGTGGTTCTGCCTCGTAAACTGCACGTATAGCTTTGGCTCCTTTGGTGAAAATTTCTTCCTTAATGAAGTTCATGTCTGCCCCATTCATCATCCCCTGGAGGTTCACTTCATGATAGAGTTGGTATGCCCCAACCCGCCCCTTAAAGTATTTTGCAATGCGAGCGACAAATTTAGGGTATTCGCCTGCTCTGGGTTTCCATGCACCACCTTTGCCGTTTTCCGATGCCCATGCCGGACAATGCCACATAACAAGTTCTGTGTGTAGGCCACGCTCCACGCATAGGTTCACCGCATGATTAATTGCTTTTAGGTATCCAGATAAGTTGTTTTTGTAATCTGTGTTCGCTGGGTTTGGCTCTGCAGCTTGCCAACTAACCCAGAACTGGGCATAACTACTATGATCCTTGATTAAAGGGCGATTAGCGTCGTAGATTTCACATTTCTCAAGTCCAAACGGTTGCCAACGGACCCCAATATGCATGTGGTCGGTCGTCCAAGTGTAGGAATTCTTTGAAGAGGCGTTGAGGAATGTCCCAAGAAGGATAAGGATTTTTACGAATGGGAGTTTCTTCATACAATTTATGAGGGGAGTTTCAAGAGCCCCAAATGGGAATGTGAATTAAGAGTTCAGTATTCTGAATACCTCAGTTGATGATAGGTGATTCCCTACCAATGGCTGGGATTCATTTGCCTGTGATTGTTGCCAGGTAGCGAATATAGACCCGTCGGGGAGATTTATTGCAGAGGCATAACGGCTACAACCAGTACCTTTAGGTGAAATAAAAAAAGGAAAGTCAATTGAAAGTTTGTTGAGTTTTGGGAACTCACTATCCCAACCCCAGGCAAGACCGCCCAACTCCTCGCATGAGTAACCTCTCGGCCTCTTGGCTGCCTTGGGATTTTGGTCAAGAGGTCGTAAGCATTCTGCACCATCATAGAAGTAGAGGGATAGATCAGGTAAGTCCGCAAACTCTCCGATCTTGGGGACGGCTAATTTTTCCGTGACGCGTGAACACGCGACATCCCAGCTATTTCCTCTTTCCAAAATATTTTCAGAAATAAGATCAAATGATTCTTTACCTTGCTGCCGAGTGAGTAGTCCGGTGTTGGAACTGGACCAGGAAAAGGGGTGATGACAAAAGATCACATGGGTTTGGCCATTTTCTCCATAAAATCCCACCGGATCTTTGCAATGCAGAGTGGATCCTTTTTCTGATCTGGCAATGGTCTTCATATCCCCTAATTCAAAAGCATCCAAACCATTTTTGGATTTAAGTAAATCAATTGACCAAACTCCTGTTCCCGGTTTCTGGAAATTAATTAAAGCTTTTGGATAAGCAGTCTTTTTTTCGGTCGAAATGACAAATTCATATCCATTGTCCATTGCGAAATCTTTTAACAGAGAAACACCCTCTATTGAGACAACTTCTTCGGTGTGTGAGAGATCCTCTTTAGAAAAGGACAGAATCTTTTCAAAGCCAGTATCGGGTGAATGACTTGAAAAGACAGCACACTCGAGGCCTCTTGAACCTGCTCCTGTGCCAGTACGTGCATCGCCTTCGTTACGAAATCTTCCACTTATTAGAATATCTCCATTTTTTGTCAGACAAATGTTTCCGCCTCCAAACCAATAACCAGAAGATTCTGCAAGAGGATCTATAATTATTTTAGAGGATTGTTGGTCTATAAGTCTTTGACCGAGCTCAAGCAGCTTTCCTTTAAGGATTTCTTTTAAATCCATTATCTCAACATCCCTGCGGCGAGAGTTTGATGGGTAAACGGGTCAATCAGAATGAAACTTCCTGTATTTCTGTTTCTTCTGTAAGTGTCATAAAAAAGAGGTTCGGATGTACGAAATCTTATACGACCAATGTCATTCATGTTAAACTCCTTGTCCTCTTCATTTTTGCGAAGGGAATTAACATCTACCTTATAAACGATCTCGGAGATCATGGCTTGAGCAGATTTAGTAGTATGTTTAATGAGGTACTTACCGCCAAGCACAAGTTTCTTTTGTGCGGAAAACCAACAGATTCGAGCATCCAAATCCTGTGAGTTGTTTGGTTGGTTGTTTGGCTTTACAATCATATCACCCCGACTGACGTCAATATTGTCCTCGAGCAAAATGGTTACTGATTGTGGGTAAAAAGCTTCATCAACTTCCTTATCGCCAATCAAGATTTTCGAAATTTTTGAACTAAAGCCTGATGGCAATGCCAAAACCTCATCTCCTACCTTGAAGACACCACCGGTAACCCGTCCGGCAAAACCACGGAAATCATGATGCTTGTCCGAGTGTGGTCTTATAACCCATTGAACAGGAAATCTGGCGTCCACATGATTTGCATCCGAACCGATATACACATTTTCCAAATGATATAGCAAAGGGGGACCTTTATACCATGGCATCTTTTCAGACCGATCCACAACATTATCTCCTTTGAGCGCACTAATAGGGACAAAGGTAAGTTCTGATACGTTTTCCAATCTGCTGGCAAATTCACCGAATTGACGGAGGACTTTTTCGTAGGCGTCTTCCTCATACCCAACCAAATCCATTTTGTTAACACAGACTGCAATGTGCTTGATCCCTAGCAGGTCAGCAATAAAGCTGTGCCTTCTTGTCTGCTCGACAACTCCATTTCGAGCATCCACCAGAATGAGTGCCAAGTTTGCCGTCGATGCACCTGTTACCATATTTCGCGTGTATTGTATGTGACCCGGTGTATCTGCTATAATGAATTTTCGCTTCGGAGTGGCAAAGTAACGATAGGCCACATCTATGGTAATGCCCTGTTCTCTTTCTGCACGCAGCCCATCGGTCAGAAGAGCAAGGTTTATGTTCTCATCCCCGCGGTTACGACTACTTTGCTCTATCGCTTCAAGTTGATCTTCAAAGATCGACTTGGTGTCATGGAAAAGTCTTCCGATGAGTGTACTTTTGCCGTCGTCTACGCTGCCGGCTGTAGTAAAACGGAGCATGTCCATGTTAATGTAATCTTTTTCCGTATTCATTGACTTAGAAATATCCTTGCTTTTTACGATCTTCCATCGCTGCTTCTGAACGTTTGTCGTCTGCACGAGCACCTCTTTCAGTCATTCTTGAGGCAGAAACTTCTCCAATCACATCATCTAAGTCTTTTGCATTTGAAACGACCGCACCCGTACAGGTTGCATCGCCTATGGTTCGAAAACGAACCGTTTCCTGTCGAATTGCCTCATTTTCAGATGGAGTCACAAAATCGGTAACGGCAAGGATTGATCCATTCCTGTCAATTACTTCGCGCTTGTGGGCGAAATACAAACTTGGCAGCTCGATGTTTTCTAGCTTCGCATATTGCCAAATGTCCATTTCCGTCCAGTTACTTAGTGGGAAGACGCGAAAGTTTTCACCCTGTCCCCTTCCACCGTTAAACAGATTCCAAAGTTCAGGTCTTTGATTTTTGGGATCCCACTGACCAAAGGCGTCGCGATGAGAAAAAAATCTCTCTTTGGCTCTTGCTTTTTCCTCATCTCTTCTTCCACCGCCAAGGCAGGCATCGAACCTTTCACGATCAATTGTCTCNAGCAAGGTAACTGACTGCAGTGAGTTACGACTTGCATTCTGACCGCTTTCCTCGGTTGCCGTCCCCCTGTCTATGGAGTCCTGTACAAGACCTATCACGAGATTAACTCCATATTTCTCTACAAATTTGTCTCTAAATTCAATGGTTTCAGGAAAATTGTGACCTGTATCCACATGAACGAATGGAAATGGAATNTTTGCCGGTGCAAAAGCTTTGTAAGCCANGTANGCCATTATAATTGAGTCTTTGCCTCCAGAGAAAAGAAGTGCCGGTTTCTCAAATTGTGCGGCAGTCTCACGAAGGACATAAATTGCTTCTGACTCAAGCTGTTCCAAGTGATTTAAGTTATAATTGTACATTTGAAAATTTCCTTACTGAATTTTTACTAGTACTGCATCAAAAAGTTTTGTCATAGATTCTTCTTTTTTATCAAGTTCCGTATCGATCACTAGCCATGGATCTTTNGGTATTTCAAACGAAGAGTCCTTACCNGTTAAAGAAGATAGACCGCCTTGATCAGACTTGGCGTAAAGCCCCTTTACGTCTCTTTCTTTGCATTTTTCAAAAGAAGATTTGACGAAAATCTCACAATAATCATCTTCTCCAATTGTTTGACGGGCTAAATTTCTAATGTCTGCCGTAGGTGAAATCATTGAAACAATGGCAATATTGCCGTTGTTAACNAGTATTTTTGCAATTTCGCTAGCTCTGCGNACATTTTCCNTCCGATCTTCAAGTGTGAAACCAAGATTTTGACAGAGTCCTTTTCTTANATTGTCTCCATCGAGAACTACAGANGGATAGCCCTTANTNAACAAAAATTCTTCCAATGCTATTGCCAAGGTACTTTTTCCTGAACCTGATAAACCGCAAAACCAGAAGGTNCAACTNTTGACGCCGAATGATTGTTCCTTGCGGGATCTGCTTATAAGGCTCTCGTCAATCGGGAAAATATTAGTATCTGACATTTCAAGAATCAAAATTTCTTTGGAATNATTAACAACAAAAAGCGAGGGTGCTGGGTTGCACCCTCGCTCAATGGGGTAGAAGAACTATAGTTCTTCTTTGGGGTAGANTTTTATCATACTAAAAAGGTGCCGCCCCTGCAACATTTAAAGATATGTCAATGCCGTTAGCTACTTTTTCCAGTTTTTGGCCTGCTTGAATGTTAAAATCATCTCGTTTCACGGTGAACTTTGAACGTATGATTAGAAGATCACCTTTTACTCGATTTCGCTTTTCAAGCATTCCTTTTAGAAAAGTAATTTTTACAGGAATTTTCATGTCTAAGGTAATATTCTTTATTGTCATTTTCCCATGGGCATTGGCATTGAAATGAATGCCGTCTTTTTTTATGTCCCGAAGTTGGTTAAGTGTGAAGTTGATGGTTTGGAATTTTTCGATATCCAACCAGTCCTTTCCGTGCATGTGTTCTTTTAAGATTGGATTTCCCACATGTAGACTTTTGGCTTCAAGGATAATTTTCCCTTTGGTTTCTTCGGGTTTATCGGGATCAAATTCTACTTTACCATAGATTCCATCTCCGGAACCATTTATCGATTCCAATGGAGCATCCATTTGGAAAATAATATTATTTACATTTTTTGGATCCTTGAAATCAAAAGTTATGGATTTTCCGTTCGTGTAAAAACAGAAAAAGGGGACCAAGGTAAAAATAAAGAATAATTTCATAGTCAAAACATTAGCAATTGAATGAAGNTAAGAACTCCANGAAACAATACATTATAGAAAGATATGTTGTTGGAAAAAGAAAAAAGTTTTTTCAAGAACGGGGGTGTGCCATCTTGTGTGCTTCTTTGAGTCTGGCAATGGAAACATGAGTGTAAATTTGTGTTGTTGATAGACTGGAATGTCCAAGTAATTCTTGGACTGCACGTAAATCCGCTCCCCTGTCCAATAAATGGGTTGCAAATGAATGTCTCAATTTATGAGGGGAAATATCTTCGGGGAGGTTTACTTCACGCAATCTTTTTTTTAGAATAAATTGAATCGATCTAATGCTAAGGCGATTCCCCGATTTGGATGTAATAACTGCAGAAGAATTTGGTTTTTCTGCTAAAAATTTTTCCCAGAATAATGTAATTTGTTTCATGACCCTTCTACCTATCGGTACGATTCTTTCCTTTCCTCCTTTTCCTCTTACTCTTAGCGTTGAATTATCATAGTTGATGTCAGCATAATTGATTGCTACCAATTCGCTCACCCTTAATCCGCTTGAGTACAGGATACTGGTAATGAGTTGGTTTCTTTCACTAATGAAATCGGTCTTCGTGTTATCATTTGGATTATGCTGATTATCCAAAAGTAAGGCTTTGGTTTGTTTTTCAGATAAAAACTTGGGTAATTTTCTTTGAAGTTTGGGAAGAGATAGATTTGCGAAAGGATTATTTGTGCATGAGCCCCTCTCTTGGGCAAAATGGAACAGACCTCTAAGAGCAGAAAAATGATTGCGAAGAGTTGTTTTGGCTAATTTTGCTTGAGATTCGATCAGGTATGACCTCGCTGTGGTTCTTTCAATTTCCTCAAACTTTAGTTCAGGGGAATTTATTTTTAACCATTTAGAAAATTCACCAATTGCGTGGTTGTAATTCCTGAAAGTGTACTTCGATAATCTTCGCTCTTTCTTAATGAAACTTAAGTATTTACTGGCAATCGCAGATAACGAGTCATCAGCAGTTTTTTCGTGTGGAATTTTGTTTTTTACTTCAGCCTTTCCCATGTCTCTATCGCCATTTCGTATAAGAAAAAAATAAAAACCAGTAAGAAAACCCATAGGGCTAGGGTCAGATAAATGCTAAATGGTGTTTGAGGACGTCTTGGAGTTTCTTTTTTGTAGGCCCTGGATGTGTTGTCATAGGCTTCGATGGAAATTACATTCCCTCCTCTTTCTTCTCTGCTGCGAAGCGTGTTTTTTTTGTTTGCCACAATTCTAACTTCGCTTTTGATCGCAAAAATTGCAAGTGTTCTAAGTACTTTATTATAAAAGAAAAGAGCCAATTGTTTTTTGGCAGTTAACAAAATCATCCTCCAAAAGGTAATGACCTGCATTCATCAGGGAATGAGATTTGAGATTTGGTATTCTTTTTTGCCACTGTTCAAGAAATCCGGGATGGAAACAAAAATCTTTCATGCCCCAGCAAGCCAATGTAGGGATATTTGCAAGTTCTGACAGTGAGTTCTCCGTTTCCCTCAGAATTTGAGTAGTTGGATGTGCATCCCCAATGGGTATGTCGCGAATGAACTTCCAAATGGCGATCCTCGAGTTCCAGTCCCTGTATGGATACAGGAACCCTTCTTTTGCGGCAACCGATAAGCCTTTGCTGGTAGCCATCCATGTTGCCGGCCATGCAAATCCATTAAATTGACGAACGAAAAATTCTCCTACAATGGGAGTTCTGCAAATTCGGATTCGTTTGGGTATGTCTTCGGAAAGAAAAGATGCGGTATTTAAAAGGACAAGTTTGTTAATTCTGGATAACTCGTGTCGCAAAGCCGAAAGACCAATTGCACCACCCCAGTCATGGACAATCAGGTTGAATTTTTCAATTTCCAACGAATTAATCAGTTCAAGGAGATTTGAGCTGTGTCCCTTCAAGTCATAACTGAACTGATTGGATGTAGGTTTGTCGGACAAACCGCATCCAATGTGATCAGGCGCAATACACCTAAAGTGATTTTTAAGGGATATAATTAGTTTGCGGTAAAAAAAAGACCAAGTTGGATTACCATGTAAAAAAATCACAGGAAACTTCTCCTTGCCTCCCTCATCGACAAAGTGAATCCTTAATCCACTTCCTAAATTGTAGTGGTTTTCCTCAAATGGAAATTCTTCAGCAATTGAATTTGGTAATGGCATCAATTATTGAGTGCCAGCATTAGACTTGATAATCCGCTGCCGATTCCAAGTAATGCAGATTTTACTTGCAGAAAGGCTGGGTTTTTTTCACAGGCTAATGTAAATGTGATTGGCAGTGAGACTGAACCGCAGTTACCAAGTAATTCATAAGTCGTAAAGCTTTTCTTGGGATTGTAAGATAAGGCTTTTTCGATAGCTTGTTGATGTGCCCTGCCCACTTGATGGGTAACTACCAGTTCAGGGGTCTGAGAGTTCCATCTGCTGGTCTTTAAAAATTTTTCCCAAGCATTGCTAGCAACAGTGACGCCTGCATGAAGAAGCTCTTCAGAATCTGTCTGCATCAGCATTCCATTCATGGACTGATCCCCTTCGCAAAGTTGATTATGACTGGTGTCGGTCGAATTTGCGAACTGAGATAACCTTGGCAGGGTTTTCATTTGGTTTTCATCTCTGCAGATTGACCAAGCAACAGCACCTGCGCCAATTGTAAGGTTGGCAAAAAAGGGTTTGATCGATTTTCGGTCAAGATTGGCTTCATTCAAGAGCTTTATGGTCTCGTCAACAAGTGGCTTCCCATTCTCGCCTGCCACTATGATGGCTCGATTTATGGTACCTTGCTCTATCATGCTTCCTGCAAGTATCAGTGCATTGAGGAATCCAAGGCAGGCATTTGAAATATCTAGGATCTGGGTATTGTGACCAAGTCCCATCAGCTTATGCACATAAGAAGCCGTAGCAGGTTCCAATCGGTCACGGCAAACAGCAGAATGTATCAATAAATCAACATCTCGTGGATCAATGTTTCCCTCTTCTAATAATTTAACTCCAGCTTCTGCTGAGGCCTGAGATGCTTTATGATTGCTTTCCCAGAACCTTCTTTCCTTGATTCCTGTCATTAGTTCCAGTCGACCAACCTGAAGGTTCAAGCGTTCATAGAGCGGTTCAAGATTCTGCTCCAATTGTTCAGATGTTACCACTTGAGGAGGTAGGGCATATGCCATTTTCTCAATAACAACTCTAGAAAAACTCATCACTTGATTTCCATCGCCTGATCAACGACATCCTTGTCAAAATAATTCAAACCCATCCCTGCATCCACAACGATTCCCTGACCATTGATCCCGGAAGAGGCATTGCTCAAAAGAAAGACAGCCGTGTTCGCAACTTCTTGGGTCAAGAGTGCTTTTTTTCGGAAAGTTAATTTCTCGGCATAAAGGTAATTCTTAAGATAACCAGGGATTCCTGCGGAAGCGGAAGTTTTAAGAGGTCCGGCATTAACGGAATTGAATCGAATTGAACTAAAGGATGAGAACGATTTGGCCAAGTACCTCACATTTGCCTCAAGGGATGCTTTGATCGGTGCCATATATCCATAGTTTTCTGCGGTTACCTCAATGGATGAAATTCCAATCGTTACAATGGATGCATTAACCTTCAGTACATCTTTACAGATATTGGCTAGTTCGATAAGGGAAAAGGAAGAAATATGAGTTGCCTGCAGGTAATCTTGCAATTGTGTTTCATGAAATGGCTTAAGCCCATCCGAATAGTTTGCGAAAGCAATTGAATGGAGTATTCCGTCGATAGATCCGCGGTTCATTTTACTGATGTATTTCTTCAAACGATTGATCTGTTCTGCATTTTCGAAATCGCAAACAATAATCTTAGCATCTGGCTTAAGTAAAAGTAGCTCTTTTTTTCGTTCTTTTGTTCGGACTGTATAAATAAGATTGGAACCTTCTTTTTCTAGGATTTCCCCTATATGCCAAGCCACGCTTTTGCGGTTGGCAAAGCCAGTTATTAGATAAGTGCTACCCCGTAATCCCAGGAACTCAGACATCAGAAATACTATTGCTCTTGAACCAATGCTAGTGCGAAAGAAACTGTTGTCACAATCTTTTCGCCCGAACGAACTTCACCGCGTAGGTTGTAAAATTTACCAATTTGCTCGATGAGAAATACCCTTATTTCAATTAGGTCTCCTGGCTTAATCATCCTCTTGAATCGAGCATCTCTGATTCGTGAAAGAACTGGAGTTGCTGAGTTTGAACTCAGGGCATCTTCTCCTAATTTTTCTGACAAGAAAATAGCACCCGTTTGAAAAACTGCTTCGCAGGAAAGCACGCCAGGGAAAATGGGGTTATTGGGATAGTGTCCTCTGAAAATATCAAAATCCTCGCGAACTTTGAGTTCACAAGTGGCGTTGTCGGAATTTATCTCAATAATACGATCCACAAAAAGAAAAGGTGGTCGATGAGGTATTCTGCGGTGGATTTCTTCCATTGAATGAGAATAATAAGTTTCAAAAAGTAAAGAAAATCAGAACGCCTTTGCCCCTGAAGGACAAGATTATTTTCCTCGAAGAAAACGATCGATCTTATTTGCAGTTATCACTCCGTAGTTGATGGTGCCAAGCCACCCGGACATAATAATTCCGACGGATCCTGCATGATAAAGTCCTGGTGCGTGATCGGGAAGTTGTGTAGAAACATCCAAACCTTCGAATTTAGTTCCGAATGATGCTCCTGAGGCATGATGCGTATAGTGTTTTATTGTCCGAGGGGTGGCAGCCTCCAAATGGTCAATCTTTGATCTTATGTCAGGGATTATTTTTTCGAGAGCCATTATGGATTCTTCACATAACCTCTTTTTTGCTTTTTCATAATCAAGATCAGAAAGATTTTTCCAATCTTGCCACTTTGCATTGATTGATGCGACGATGCTGTGCCTTGGTTCTTTTCGATTCGGGCGGGTATCGGGGTAGTAGACAGAGAAAGTACGACTAGTGGTGTTGAAACTGGTTAATTCCTCTGTGGAAAATGAAGGAGATTCAGAGGTGAAGATAAGATCTCCAACATCGGGAATGTGCGCCCCTTTTTTTAATCCAATATATACTTGGCAGGAGGTGGAATTTAATCGGACGGATTGAGCTTTTTCAGCAAATGCTTGAGGCAGTTTGCCTAACCCAAAAAGTTTTTCAATAGTATTTTTGAGATTTGCGTTTGAAAGAACGACTCCACATCTAATTTTTTTTCCGTTTACAACGACGCCCTCTACCTTGTGACGATCATCTAAAGGTTTTGTTAGGACTTCCTCCACCAAGCACTCTCTTCGCAAATCAACCCCGTTATGCCTGAGCTCCTTTACCATCTTCTTAATCAAAGAATCCGTACCATCCTTAAATGTGTAGATTCCTTTTTTCATGAAGTTGGAAAATACAATACCGTAGGCGATTGCAGGGTCTAATAGGGAAGATCCGTTTGCATAGGAGATTGGTTCCAGTAAGAGTCTTTTAATCTCGTTGCGACCAGGGAAGAACTCCTCAAGCAGTTCTCCGATGGATCTTTTGTCATTAGCAAAGTAATCCATGTTAGCCAGATGCTCGTAAAATTCTTCCACTTTATTTTTTGCGATCTGAAATGTGTTTTGAAGAATTTTAGTGAAATCGGACCTGTCGAAGGTTGTTTTTAAATCATATTGTGGATTAATAAACCGTATATTCTTTAATTGAACAATGGAATCAGCGATTTCTTTCGTCCAGTAACGTTTGCAGGATTTAATCATACCTACAGGAAAGCCGTGCAGGGAGATATCAAAAATATGCCCACCCGCCCTTTTAAACCATGTAGCAAGCCCTCCGAATTGGTAATGGTGTTCTAGGAGTAGAACGGAATGACCTTGCTTAGCCAGGCAATTTGCGCCAGTGAGACCCCCCAAACCACTGCCAATAACTACGACATCGTAATAATCTTTGATATTTGCCAATGATCTTTTAGACACAAGGGTTCTTTATATAGGAGAAGCAAATGTGGACAAGTTTGGAATATGTGGTAATTAATCTGAATCGGGATTTTGCAGGTATTTCTGAAAAAAGACTAAAGAGGTTTGATCCTCATTATCACCTGGGCCCCTTAACCGATCAATTTCAAGGTTCTCTAAGAATTCCAAATCCTCTCTGCAGAGAAGATTTGGCGAAATTGCTAAAGACCTAAGAGGTAAAGTTGAAAGACAGCTTAAATCCCTTAGTTCAAGTCCTATAATATTCAAGTTTTCAATTGGTAAGTAAGCCAAGGAATCGATCGATTTCACTTCGGAACCAGGGAGATATAGTTCCTTTATTTCAGTTTCAGCTAATGGTGAAAGATCACTCACGGATGTTCCTCGAATTTCCAGTTTCCTCAGTTTCTTGGACAATGAAAGTGGACTAATGCTCTTAATTGGAGTTCCTGAAAGTACAAGATTGATCATCTTTTCGCAATTAAGTGAACTGATGTCATTTACCCTAGTTTTAAATAGGTCTAATTCTTCAAGTTCAGAATTCTGCAGGGGTTGAAGGTCACTAACTTGAGTGTCTGCAAGATTGAGCTTTCTGAGAGCGAATTTTTGACAAAAATCTAAATTGCTCAAATTGCATCCAGGTATCTCAAGAGTCTCAAGTTCGTGCCTTGTTAAACTCTCAAAATCGGAAGATAAGGCTCGAGATGCTTTTAACTCCTTAAGATTGAATTTATTCAGTTCAGCAAAAGGTATCTGTGTCCTGAATGGCAAGACCAGTGAGATAACTTTCTCATGATCCATGAAGTTGAGATTTATTGAATCAAGCTCGGATAGATCACATTCTACTATAGGAAGAGCATTTAATTGATTAAGGTTGTGATGAGCTTTGCCAATTAGCTTCAGACCTACCCCACCAGGTAAAAGATAGCATTCAGCATTTATACCCATAGCTTGCAAACTTCTTTCGCAAGAAGATCTAATGTCATCAAAAATTTTCATAAGATGGTTTACTGTTAGACCAACAAAGTAGCTAACTGGATAACTTTTGTTAGTTTATATTTCAAAGAAATTGAGGAGTTTTCCTCTCAATCAATCATTTATCATTGCAAAATTTGTTTTCTGGCAGAGAAAGGAACTATGGCGATGTGGCAATATACTTTGGGCTGGGTCCTTGTTGCAGTTAATAGTATTTGCCTAGTACGGTTGGGAATTCTCCCAATGATTTTTTTTGGCCGAAACTATAAGTTATACGGCAAAATTTTCTGGGTGTCTTGTTTTGTAACACTAATTTTTCTAACAAGCGAACTAATGCTTGTCAGAATGTTGCTGCATGCATCTGTAATGTAATGATTTGAGAGGAGAAGAACTAAATCTGGTTAGTGAAGTTCCTTGATTCGTATGTTTCTGAATGCAACCGGATCGTTATGTCCGGCAAACCCAAAATGTCCCTCTTTGATTGCAAGTCCTGGGTGTGATTTGTCGGACATGAATTTGTTTATCTTCGACAGGTCAGCATCAAGTATGATCTCATCATTGAGGAAAACGGTAATCTTTGACCCTCTCACGATCACTTCCTGTTCATTCCATTCTCCCACTTTTTTGAGAAATCCTTTTTTAGCTGGAGCTATTCCGTAAGCTGAGCCATGAAATTGGCGAGGGTCAAGTTTGGCATAGCGAGGATGCGTGTTATCTAAAACTTGTAACTCGCACATGCCATGATAAGCGGCATTACCCTTACCGGGGTAGCGAATGGCCAAACCGTTATTTCCACCAGAGGGAAGTTTGAAATCCAGTTTAACTGAAAAATCTTTAAATTTTCTTTCCGTAAAGATCGTACCACCTTTACCCTTAAGGCACACAATTGTGCCATCCTTTACTTCATAGTTACTTACGGGACCTTTCCAGCCCTTGAAGTCTTTTCCATTGAAGATGGAAATAAAACCAGTTTCGTCTTCGGGATCACAACAGCTTGGGTTTAATTCTTTAATGTAAATGTTTTTCCAGCGAATTTCTCCACCATGTGTCTGAAGTTGTATCGGACCCTTCTCGCGTAGAGGTTTTCTTTTTTCCAAGGGTGTCTTTCGATCCCAATAATTGATAAGCGGTGCCTCATCAACTACTAGCTTCTCATTTAAAACGACTGTTACTAGATTGCCCTTCATGGTAATGTGAAACCTGTTCCACTGACCCAAAGGCTTATCAGCAAGCACCAATGGATCTCTGCCGGGTGAGCCGGACGGTCCGTTGTTCCAGAGACCTCCAGAGCCTTTATCTGCTCCTAATTTCCATTTGCCTCCCTCTTTTGTGGTATCCCAGATCTGGACTTGCGGAACTCCCCTCAAGTATATTCCACTATCCGCACCCGCCACAGTTTTATACTCNAGCGTAAGTTCAAAATCACCGAAGTTTTTCTCAGTGGTAAGGTATAAACCTTTTCCATCATTAACAAGTTCACCATTTTCAACAGACCAATGCTTTTTGATGTCTTCTTGACTCGANATCCATTTTTTCTGGAATTCTTCGGTAGAAAGACTCATCCACTTTTCGGGGTCTTCAGTTTTCGCTCCCCACCACCCTTCTAAGTTTTCACCGTTGAAAAGGGCTACAAATCCCTTTGGAGGCGTTGCATTTGAGACTAGGCATATTGCCAAGGGAAGAGTGATGAAAAAATAAATAAATCTCATAACATCAGTAAGATGAGACTCGATTTCTCTAGCAAGCTGAAAAATATGCTCTTTAACAATTATCAAAGAAACAGAAAATCATTACCCTGCTTTAAGCCTCTTTCATTCATGAACTTAAGAATTGTATTCTTTGCATCTCGAGTTCCGCAAAGGACTAGGATAATCTCATCATTTGCGNTAGAAATCTCATCAATGGAGCAAATCTGCGACCCCTGATAATTTAGACCTATCTTTTTGGGATCCACTTCATAAAATNTTGNTATCTTGATCTTTTGATTGAGTAGATGTCTTGTTTGTTTTCTAGCTACTTTTCCTACTCCCCATGCTGATACTTTTTTATCCGAAAACTTCTCTTTCTTCAGCCAAAGAGACANGTAAATTGCCTTAACATATTGAAAGGCATTTTGAGAATAACGTGTGTCTTGTCTGGACAATCTGTTTTTCGAATCATACCAATCTAAAAGATTGGATTGAAGTTTTTGCATTTTAACACCTTTTGATAACCACCTAAGCCAAAGCTCGTAATCTTCAGGGAAGTCTCCTTCTTTATATCCTCCATAATCATCGACCAGCGATTTACGAAAAGCAACAGATGGATGAGCGAAAGGGCTTTCTTCAAACTGGTTAATTTCGATTTCATTGAATGAAACTATTCCATTTAGCCATTCGACATATGAAGCGTATCCTCTTCCATCAATAAGTGAGTTCTTATCCACAAGATAAGATACTTTTGAAGCAATGAGCCCTATATCTGAGTTATCTTCAAGAAAGTTAACTTGTTCACGAATCCTGTTTGGTTTCATCGCATCATCTGAATCCATCCGAATGATAATATCACTCCTTGCATTCATGATTCCTGAATTCAGGCTTGCACATATACCTTTTCCATACGAATTAATAGGAATAATACGTTGATCAGATCTACTGAATTCTTCTAAAATTTTAATTGAATCTAGATCAGAGTGATCATTCACGGCTAGAAGTTCCCATTGTCCAAAATCCTGGCTTATGATGGATTCCAAGCATCTATTTAGTGTGCTTGCTGAATTCCTGTAGGGAAGGATAATTGATGCAACAGGCTTCGTTGCCATTTTTTTACCAAGAATCAGTTTTTGAGCTGTCGCAAAGCCTCATAACTGGCTATACCAACCGATACTGCTAAGTTCAATGATCTCAATTGATCATTGTATTTTGGAATCTGTATACGTTTATCCACACATTGATGCACAAAATCAGGAGCACCATGACCTTCATTTCCAAATAACAGACCATCCCCTTTTTCAAATGTGGTTTGCCAAATAGTTTCCTTTGCATGTGTGGTTAAGAGATGAATTCTCTCTGGTCTTCGAGGATGTACCAGGAATTTATGCCAGTCCTGATGTTCAATNAGATCAAGATTATGCCAGTAATCCATTCCTGCTCTTCTAAGATTACGATCATTTATCTCAAAGCCCAAAGGGTGAATTAAATGTAGGCGACATCCAGCAAATGCACATAATCTGCCAATATTGCCAGTATTCTGAGGTATTTCAGGTTGGAAAAGGATGATCTCTATCATCTGCGGAGTGTTTTTTTGAGTGCTTGCTCTGCTTCTCGGTTCGCAACTCTCTTTTTTAAATCCTGCCTCTTGTCTCTTTGATTTTTACCAGTTCCAACTGCCAGCTCGCATTTTATCAATGCATCTTTGAAATAGAGCCGTAGCGGAACGATTGTTTTTCCAGCGGCTTCAATCTCAGCACGAATTCTTTCGATTTCCTTTTTCTTAAGAAGGAGTTTTCTCGGTCTTTGTGTCGCGTGATTTTGATCACCGCCAAATTCATATTCGGCTATGTGTGCATTAAAAAGGAACAATTCCTCCTTAATAATCCTAGCAAATGATTCGGAAATTTGAGCATTTCCAGATCTTATTGACTTAACTTCGGTACCTGTAAGTACAATTCCTGCCTCGTACTTATCTCCAATTAAAAATTTATGTCTTGCTTTGGGATTGCCTATGAGCGGCAACTGATTGTGTGATTTCTTGGAGGATGGCATTTAACCCTCCTCGTCAAAGGTTAAGCAAGTCCCTAACTTTAATTGTCGTCGCTTTCCTGCCATGCCTGGTAGGAAATCTTTCCTTCAATGATTTCTTTTAGGGCTACATCTTCTGGTTCTAATTTCTCAAGTGATTCAACCAATGGTTTACTACCATGCTTNAGCTGTTTGGACCTTCTGGAGACCAAATTGATCAAAGTATTGGGATCATTAACGATTTGTTGGGCTTCTTTTAGGAATTCGTCTCTCACGGCAGTATTATGTATGGTGTTTAATTTAAGAATTTGGTTAAATGAAAAATTTTATGTAACAGATGGAAATCGATATTATGATGGCATGCACTACTTTCTCTAGCAAAGAGAAAGCTCNTAACTGTTGCAAAAGACTGNTTGAGNCAAAGCTAGTAGTTTGTGCNCAAATATGCGGACCGATAGNTTCNATTTACTCTTGGGATGGGAAGATTTCTGAAGAGTTGGAATGGAGGGTAGTGATGAAAACATCAGTTTCTAAGATTTATAAACTAAAGGAAGAGGTTATGAGGACGCATGAATATGAAACTCCGCAATGGGTTTCATGGAAGGTAACTGCCAGTTCTGAATATGGCAGTTGGGTAGAGTCCGCAACTTAATCCTCTGGTTTGGTTTTAACCAAGGAAACTACTCGATCGCCATCTTTCCACTGACCACGTTTGCGTAGTAATTCGACGCGTTCGAACCTTTTAAGGACATTTCTACTTTTTGTCATCCCGCCAGGGGGTTTGAAACTAGGGTGCCTGCTCATAATAGNACACTTATAAGGATGTGAGTTCAAATTGACAAGAAATTTGTCAATAGCATTAGGCTGGCACTCCTGCGGGTTCTACTCCNGTTTCAAGATCATCTTCTTCCGATTCCTCTTCACTTGATTCCTTAGCGGGTTTTTCAATTTCATTCTCATCATCTTCGGCACTGGAGTTGGTTGAATTGATGATTGGAGATATTATTTTTCCATGTTCTAGAATTTCGTGAATATGTTTTCCCTCGATGGTTTCATGTTCCAGCAGAGCTTCTGCTGATTTATGAAGGGCATCAATCTTATCGTCGAGAATTTTACGGGCACGAGCGTATTGGTTATCGATGATGCTTTAGATAGCAATATCAATTTTTTGAGCAGTCTCTTCACTGTAGTTCTGCGCTCGGCTAAGTTCCTTACCTAAAAATACTTGATCTTGCTTGTCTCCAAAAGAAATCATACCCAAATCGCTCATGCCCCAGTCGCAAACCATACTTCTTGCAATGTTTGTGGCCATACGAATGTCACCTGCTGCACCGCTAGTAATGTCTCCAATTTCGATTTCTTCAGCTGCCCTGCCACCCATTGCGCAACAGATTTGGTTGAGAACACGACGTTTGCTATGATTTAGAATGTCTTTTTTGGGAGTGAACATTGTGCTGCCCAAACTCTGTCCGCGCGGAATGATTGTGACTTTGTGAATCGGCAGCAATCCATCATCAATCTCAGCTTGGATAATTGCGTGACCAGCCTCATGATAGGCAATGATCTTACGATCCTCATCATCCATTACTCGTCTGCGTTCCCTGCCAAATGAAATCTTTTCGCGGGCATCATCAAGATCAATTCTCTCGACAACCTTTTTACGCCTGCGAGCTGCTATTAAAGCGCCTTCATTGAGTAAGTTGGCAAGATCGGCACCCGAAAAGCCAGCTGTCGCTCTCGCAAGAGAATTCAACTCAACATCATCTGAGAGTTTGATCTTTTTGGCGTGGACTTTAAGTATAGCTTCTCTACCTTCAAGATCAGGAAGGTCAATGACAACTTGACGATCAAATCTTCCAGGCCGAAGCAAGGCATTGTCTAATACATCAGGACGATTTGTCGCTGCAATTATAATGACTCCTTCATGACCATCAAAGCCGTCCATTTCGACTAACAATGAGTTTAATGTCTGTTCACGCTCATCGTTTCCACCGCCAAGACCCGCACCGCGCTGACGACCAACTGCATCGATTTCATCAATGAATATAAGGCATGGAGCACTTTTACGTCCTTGCTCAAACATGTCCCTTACCCGAGCTGCACCGACACCTACAAACATCTCCACGAAATCTGACCCACTGATGCTGAAGAAAGGTACTTCAGCCTCTCCGGCAACTGCTTTTGCCAGTAGAGTTTTACCAGTACCTGGGGGACCAACCATGAGAACCCCTTTAGGTATGGTTCCGCCTATTTTTCTGAATCGCTTCGGATCTTTAAGGAAATCAACAATTTCAGCAACTTCTTCTTTGGCTTCGTCACATCCTGCAACATCCTTGAAAACTACTTTCTCATTTTCACGAGTTAAAAGTTTTGCTTTGCTCTTGCCGAAATTTAATGCCCCCTTCCCCGCCATGCGCAATTGCCTAACAAAAAGAAAATATAATAAGCCAATTATTAGAAGGAAGGGAAGTAAACTAAAGAGAAGGTCTGTCCATACGGTACTGGAAGGCTCTTCGACTAAGCTTCCGCCAAGCAAAGATCGTAGCTCCTTGTATTCGGATTCAGTAATCCTACCTTTAACCACAAAAGGGAGAGTTCTGTACTGGGTTTCGTCTAATTCAAAGGCTGGGTTGTGGACTTTACCGTTAACAACATACCATTCTTCACCTCCTTTGGGATCGCTTTGTATGATGGCTTTATCAACACGGTTTTCTTTCGCTGCAGAAATAAGATCATCAACAGAATCTAAGACACGATGGCTGGACGATATTTCGCCAGATTGGGCCATGACCAGTCCGATAATGGCAGCAAGAATCGCTAACCAAATCAATAAAACTTTGGGATTAAAGCCCTTAGGCTGTTTTTGAGTGTCTTTGTTTTCGTTTTCGCTCACAAGTTACATTCTGTTTGGGCTTAAGTATAAGTCAAACGGATTACCTGATTCGATTGTGCAGTTATCTTGAATTTTTCACTTGGTGCTAAGCCGGGTATCCATACGATTTCCATATCCGTAGTTAAAATTACGGGTGTTTCCTCTTTTTTGTTATTCTTCCATTTGAGATCGATCATTATTTCGCTTACTTTCTTGTTTCCTTTGGATCCAAGTTTTTGAAAACGATCACCAGCTTTTCTTGATCGAACAAACAAGATACTTTTGCTGAGTTGAATGTATGCATCTTTTGTTTGATCGACCTGTTTGTCTTGGACCTCACGCAATTTTCGTTCATCTAAAAAGAGAAAGGTCGAACTTAACTTTTTACCGTTTGGAAGGTGGAGTTCTTGACTTGGAGGGAGACTCGTGAGAGGAATTACTCGAGCGTTCCGTTTATTTTCGCTTAGATACAACAAGCCATTTTTGAGTGTAATCCTTAATTCTTTTGAGAGGCAGGGTGTTCGCAGTTTACCTTCATGAATCTGTTGTAATAAATTACTTTCTTTACCGCCAAAGGATATTTTCTTGTCGGAGGTGCTGGTCACCCATAATCGTAGGATTCGTCTTCTTGTAGCGATCGGGAAGGAATTAAATTCATCAATCCTTATCGAGGTTCCCTTTAAACATTGCTTGAAAGCTTCAATAGCATATATCTCCAACGCATTGCTGTCTTGTTCTAGCAACTCTCTTGTTTTTGAAATTCCTTTTAGCAAATCTCGATCTAAAGCTTCTTTCCATGCTGGTACTACCCAGTTACGAATTCGATTTCGGAGGTATTTGTCGCTAAAGTTACTTTTATCCTCTCTCCAAGGAAAATTGTTTTTTTGCAAGGTTGATCTTATATCCTCTCTGGAAAACTTCAACAGTGGACGTACTACAGTCAAATCATTTTGATAATCAATTGTTTTGGGTGCGATCAGTCCCGAAACAGTACTTGCTCTAGGCAATCTCCACAATAACGTCTCTGCCACATCATCAGCATGATGGCCCATTGCCAAAAGTGAGAATCCCAGTTGTGCTCCTGCATCTCGAAAGAAATTCAATCTTAGATTTCTTAGTGTTCCTTCATCAGACTTTCCATGGGTCAAAGCTGTCCCTCGATGAAAGGGTATTTTTAGGTATTTGGATAATTCTTTTACGTATCTTTCATCAAGGTTAGATTCTCTTCCTCGTAGTTTGTGATTAAAGTGGCAAAGATTTAAGCTCTGTCTCAGATGAATAAATTCGGAGTAAATTAAAAGAACCAAGAAAACTGAGTCAGCCCCTCCCGAGCATGCTATACCAAGTCTTTTCCCTGATTTGATTGCAGAGTTCAAAGTCATGGATACATCTTCAGGGATTCTTCTCCCTGACGATGGCTCAAAAAAAGAGCCATCTAAAAAACTTTTCTCAGGAAACGACCAACCTTGGGGCATCTCTTCTATCTGGCAATGCCAATGGTATCCTTTGGAAACCATTGCTGTAGGCATTGAGGTACATTTACCGTATTATCTTCGTTAAGATTATTTTCTAGAATGGCAGCCAAAACTCTCGGGACAGCAAGTGCAGAACCATTCAGGGTATGCACTGGTTGTGGTTTTTCATCCTTTCCGCGGAAACGTATGTTTGCGCGCCTAGCTTGGAAGTCAGTAAAGTTGCTGCAACTAGAGACCTCCAACCACCTTTGTTGTCCTGCCGCCCAAACCTCCAGGTCGTACTGCTTTGAATGTGGGAAACCAATGTCGCCAGAGCAGATTGACAAGACGCGATAAGGGAGATCAAGTTTTTTCAGTAGTTTTTCGGCATCAGCTCTTAGGGTCTCCAATTCATCAAAACTTTCATTTGGATGGGTCCATTTTACCAACTCAACCTTGTCAAACTGATGAAGCCGATTAAGTCCACGGACATCTTTTCCCCAACTTCCTGCTTCTCTACGAAAACATGGTGTATATGCACAGCGTTTTACAGGTAATTGTTCCTCAGATAGAATTTCGTCCCTGTAAAAATTGGTTACCGGGACTTCGGCAGTCGGAATGAGATAGACCTCTTCATTTTGATCAAGGTACATTTGGCCCTCTTTATCCGGAAGCTGTCCGGTCGCAGTTGCACTTGTTGCATTTACGACAATTGGCGAATGAACTTCCTCATACCCGTTTAT
>NZKO01000012.1 GCA_002692535.1 Opitutia bacterium | reverse complement strand
CTTTAACCAACCCATTGGAAATTGGAACACGGGCAATGTGAAGACCATAAACCGAATTTTTCTAGAAGCCAAATCCTTCAATCAGTCGATAGGTAGTTGGGATGTTTCATCAATTGTAGATACTGAGAATGCTTTCAAGGACACAACAGCTCTCTCCAATGCCAACAAGGGAAAAATTCATGAGGCTTTCGCAGCGAACAAAAACTGGACCTACGATTGGTCGGAATTTGTGGAAAAGGATACCAAGAAGGGTGATCCAGATGACTCCCAATCAGAACCAAAAGATGACCATCCCGGTAAGGACAACTCAAACACGGGAAATAAGGATGAACAGAAAGTTCAGGATCCACCCGCAACTGACAACAAGGGAGCAACCGATGAGAAAGGAAAGGGTACTCCTCTCCCGGATCAGGAAAAACCGGAAGACAAGAAGGATAAAATAGACAAACAGCCAAATGAAAATTTCGTCCCGATTGTCCGCACTTTGATCGTAAGGGAAAACAAAGCGGGCTCTCTTGTCTTTGGTGGAAGAATCATGGCGGATGGTGGATCTGAGATAAAGGAAGCCGGTATTGAAATCAGCCAGAGCCTGCGTTTTGAGAAATCATCCAGAAAAACCGCGGAGGTGAAGGGCAAAAAATTCGAATTGGAAATAGATCAATTGGAACCCGGAACCCGTTATTACTACCGAGCATTTGCCAGAAATGAGGTAGGCGAGGCATTGGGCTCGCGCAAGCGTTTTACCGCTTCGGCCAAAATGGCGGAAGACAATTCCAAGGAAAAATCGGATGAGATTGATGATGGTGCAGGCGGGAAGGATTGGGTGTCTTCCGACTGGTTTGGCTCTTACAAGCCATATGAAAATCAGTGGGCATACCATTTTGAGTTGGGATGGATCTTTCTGCCGAATAAACAAAAGGGTGGAATCTGGCTGTGGAGAGAGTCGCACGGATGGTTGTGGACAAGGAAGGGAATCTGGCCATTCCTATGGAGGAACGATACTGGAAACTGGATTTATCTTCTGCCAACCAAGGGTAGGGATGTCATTTTTTATGATTATGGATTGTCCGAATCAAAGAAAATTACCAAAGAGCCACAATCGAACAAGAATTCCAAAGAAACACAGGCAAAGACCAAGGATAATAGGATAGTGCACTAAATTATTTATTTTTGTCTAGCATTTGTCTTTTTCGTGTCTTTATATTTTTCACATGGAAAGCCTAATCAAGACTCTCAAGGACCTTAAGGAAAACAGACGCTTAAGTTCCGAATGTGAGTTCTTGGTCAGCCCATTCGTCGGGAAAACTATCCATTTATCCTTTTCTTTCCTGGAATCAGAGTCCACTTTTGCAAGTCGTTTGGGTGATCAGTACAAGGATGGAAAAACCGTGATTGCAAAGCTTGCGGACACGGAATTGGAATGCTCCATCCTTTTTCCAAAAACGGAAAATGACAGGGTTGAGGGACTGGCCAAGGAAGATGAATTCCAGTCAAAGGTCACCGTTCTTAAATTTGACGTTCTTTATCAAAGAGTTGTTTTGGGATTTTGCTCTGATCAGGAACCGGAGCAATCGACCGAGAAGAAAAATTATCCGTTAGGCGATGACCGACTCTCACTGGAGTCTGAAGTGAGAGAGGGATCGGATGATTCTGAAAGGGAGATCGATGAGAGGGAGACTTTTGTTGTTCAACCTGATGAGAATGGAGAAAACAAGGCTGTAACGAATTTGGTTGCTCATGAAAAGAAAAGTGAACCGCTTTCCAAAGATGCTGAATTTTCCGAAGAGAAAGGGAAAGCAATCTTAGACGACAGTAAGATTGCCAACAAAGAAGTTTCTTCGGGAGGCGGGGTTTCTTCTGAGCAATCCGACAGTGCTGTCGCCAGGCAATTTAGAGTTGTCAAACGTCCGAAGAAAGATAACGCGAAACTGGCAACCCCGCTTCCACTTCAACCATCTCTTCCTCCGAAGAAAACCAAAATTGAAAACGATCCAAATTATTTGGATCAATTGCGGGACAAGCGATATGAGTCCGGACCTGATTCTCTGACTGATGAAGAAAAAGAAGCCCTTGCCAATGATATCAAAATAAACGCAGCTTCCCGCCAAAAAGACTTGGAAGCCAATAAAGAAAAAGTAAATAAGGGAGGACGGTCCTTTTTCGGATTTATTTTGGTGATGTTCAGCTTAAATTCGTGTGGCAAGGGAGGAGGGTTCTTTGCCTTTGTGGTTTTCTGCTTTGGACTTTACTTACTCTTTCCTTTTTTGAAAAATCTGAAAGAAATGGGTGAATAGATGCAATCTGGTTTGAGATAAATACAAGCAAAAACTAATGGACGGTCTTTTAGACATTCTTAAGGAGATTAAGATCAACCGAAGAATAGGTTCCGAAGCGGGTAAGCTTGTTGAGCCATTCATTGGAAAATCAGGAGAATTTTCCTTTTCCCCGATTGAGGTAAGCAACACTTTTTCATCTCGCCAAGGAGAACTTTACAAAGGAGGCAAAACGATCCTGGCGAAAATTGTGGGCACGGATCTAATGTGCAACATTCTTTTTTCCAAGGAAGAAAATGAATGGATAAATGGGCTTGCTTTGGGAAATGAGTTTAGCTGCCGGGTAAAAGTGCTTCAATTTGACAGGTTGTATGATCGAGTTGTCTTTGGAGAAGTTTTGGAAAGTGATGAGTTGGAATTGGCAAAGCCTGAACCTCAACCTAGTCCAATTGCGGAAAAACTTGAAGATGTTTCAACAAATGAACAGATCAGGCAGAAGAGTGGTCGAGTTGAATTGGATGAAGATTTTGAGAGGGAAAGATTTAGGTTGCTTAATCTCCTAACGGAAACGATTAAGCGGAAACCCCAGGTTTTTGCTGCCAGTTACTCCGAAAATGCACCAGACAAAAAGGGTATGGGGAGAGAAACTCTTAGCAGAGAGGAAGCTGAAGATCTCTCCTCAATCGTATTTAAAGGTATTTGGGGCTCAATTATAATTTTTTTCAGTATTGGAGGATATATGAGTGGTAAACTTTTATACGGTATAATTCCTTCCCTTATAGGTTTTTACCTACTTAAGCCTGCCCTCAAAAAATTGAAACCCCACTTTAAAAAGTTGAAAGAGAACAACAAAAATGACAAAGGCGGATTGTATTCAATGATATTTGCGTTTGTGTTACTTGCGATCTCCTACAGCGTGGAATCGAAAATAGTTCACATTTTCCTTTTTGGTACGGCAGGATACCTGTTCTTCATTTCCTTCAAAAAAAAGCTAGCGGAAAATTACGAAAAATATTGAGCCGCATAAATGTTGAACCAGGTGTAACAAGTTCAAGCATTCCCAAACCCACGTTGATATGGCATTACACGCGATACCACTTCTTTCGTCGCTTGCGGTCGGTAAGCTTGTTGGCATCATCATCTCCGACAAATGCTTCCTTCTTCGGATCCCAGGTAAGTTCCCGACGGAGCTCGTAGCCAATATTGCAAAGTTGGCAGAGTGTGGCTGTCCGGTGACCTGCCTCGGCGTGAGCCAGAGGCAATTCGCCGCTGTGGATACAGTCCAACCAATCTTCATGATGATTCTTGGGCTGGCGAAGACTTACCGTGGCTTGGTAATCCTTGATTAAATTTTCGGGATCCGATTTCCAGGGTCCGCGATCCACCCAGATCGTTCCTTCGGAACCATAGAAGATGGTGCCTCCCCCCCAACCGGGAACGTTACCGTGAATGACTTCCACTCCATTGGCATAAACCAGTTTGAGCTCCTTGGTCCCATCCTTGGGGGGAATCACTTTGACGGGCCCGGTATTGTCGGCATCCATGGCCCATTGCCCAATATCGAAATGATGAGCACCCATGTCGGCAAGTGCACCGTTGCAGTATTCGCGGTATCTTCTCCATGCGGGGAAGTGATTGTGCACATCATCCGGGCAAAGAATCTTATTGAATCCACGCATGGGTGCGGGCCCAAGCCATGCATCCCAATCTATGCCCTCGGGAGTCGCTTCAGTGGGCAGATCGCAGGGCTTGGGGGAACTGCCCACGCATACTCTTATCTTTTTGAGCTCACCGATCGCACCGCTGCGTACCATCTCTACGGTACGGCGGAATTTTCCTCCGTATTCCGATCGCTGTTGGCTACCCGTTTGAAAAACAACTCCGTTATCTTTCACCGCATCGGCCATGGCACGCCCTTCCTTGATNGTAAGAGATACTGGTTTTTCACAGTACACGTGCTTTTTGGCCCGTGCGGCACGAATTGTGGCTTCCCCATGCCAGTGATCGGGTGTGGCGATAAGCACGGCATCGAGGGATTTGTCCTCCAAGAGCTCAAGGTAGTCCTTGGTGATATTGAGCCCATTCCATTTATCTCCAGGTGTGTTTTTGGAGTAATGTTTTTCGATCAGTTCCTGAGTGTGCCTGGTTCGNATATCGGCAATTTCAGCAAAGCCGGTAACTTGGGCGCGTGGATTGCGGATCAATTTGTGGGCATGACTGCGGCCCATTTTTCCGGGTCCNATGATGGCAATGTTTATTCGGCTGTTAGGCGAGGAGTCACCCTTGGCCGCCCATATGTGGGAAGGCAATATGAAGGGTGCGGAGACGATGGATGCCTGTTTGAGGAATGATCTTCGATTTGTCATGGGTCGGGCTGTTTGATGTGTGAATCTTTTTTCAAAGTGTAATGAATGAGACTGTGCAAAACATCCCAAATTTTGAAAATTTATTCCAAAGGTCAACTGTTAGAGAAACCTTGAAGGAAAAAAGATTACAGATCATCGGGGTTGATTTGTTCGGCATCTTTCCAGAGTTGCTCAAGGGCATAGTTTTCCCTCTGTTCTTTGGAAAAGAGGTGAACAACAAAATCGATCGCATCTAAAATGAGCCAACCACCCGGGTGAAAACGATCCTTGGAAAGGGTTTCAATCTTGTTTTCCCTGAGGACTGTTTCGAGGTTGTTTCGCAGAGCCTTTAGATGAGGATCGGAGGTCCCGGTTGCGATGAGAAAGCAGTCGGTGAGGGGAGAGTTGTCTCCGAAGTAGAGCAGTTTCAGGTCTTCCGCTTTTTTGTCGAGCAGTGCTTCGCAGGCGAGGTGAAGGTTTTTACGGAGCTCGGCCTTTTCTTCAGGGAATGCTTTGCTCATGGATTATTGGACAAGAGGAGACGGTGGTTTTTCATGTAGGAATGTACGGANTTGGAAACTAGACCGTTTACGTCGAGCTGTTGGTTTATGCGCTTGCGAATTTCGGTTGAAGAATGAGGGAATAGGGGATTNTCCAAGTAATGAATNTGAGAGTTTGTGAAATTTTCGTTTAAAACCTTTTTTTCGTAAGGTTGCTCTCTGTTGAAGATAATCATGGGAAATTCGTCAAGGATGAGGCGATGGAATTTCCATTGATCAAATTTGTTAAGCTGATCATCGCCCAACATGAGAAAAACTTGTTCATTCGGATACAGTTTCTGAACGGCCCTGAGCGTTTCGTAGGTGTAGCAGGTTCTGGATGAACGGATTTCATGATCAAAAGNGCAAAGAAAAGCGTGTTCCCGGGCAACTGCNTCAACCATTGCCAGCCGGTGCTCCGCCGAGAACAATGGCNTTTCCTTGCGCAGTGGTGCAAAAAAAGCAGGACAGAGCAATATTTTCCGCAGATCGAATTTTTCACGGGCAGCCAAAGCAACCGACAAATGGCCTNGGTGGATGGGATCGAAACTTCCTCCAAAGAAACCGAGTTTTGCAGTGTTGTCCGTGAAATTTTGGGCCATGCCTCAATCACAAGGAACGACCTTCGGATTTGTCAAAAAGGGTGAACATGCGGCCTTTGCGAAAATAAGTGACCTGACCGGAACTTGAAACGACAAGAGCAAGCGAATCCGTTGATTGAGTTATGGCTGCCGCCGCAGCGTGCCTGGTTCCCATTCCACCAGGAAGGTCAATCTCGTCCGCTTTGGCCTGAATCAGACATCCTGCCGATTCCACCACTCCGTTTCCCCGAACGATGAAAGCGCCATCAATGAGGGCGAGCTCTTTGATTGTCTCATCCATGAACGGATTAAGGATGTTTCTGTCCTCCTCGGCGTATCCGTGAAATGGATTAAGGATGAGTTGCTTGGAGCGTTTGATCACCTCTTCGTGATCTCCCAACACGAACATGGCTCCAATGGATTTCCCTTCCCTGCCCGCAGTCGCCAAATCGGTGGCAATGGCAGTCAGGCGTTCCAAAGAATCTGCCGCAACGTCATTGGGAAGCATCTCGTCACCCTGTCCGATGACAGATTCGAATTCCTCATCCACGTCGACCACAAGAATCGTATCCAATTGACCGCTTTCAGGAATGCCTCCGATGCAACAGACCCGATCCTGAAATCCGAAAATTTCCCGNGTAAGGCCAAGAAGAATGGCNGCCCGAAGTTGGGAAAGCCTGGACCGTGAAAGAGCCCGAACGGCAAGAGTGGCGTGAGCGCGGTGGTGCGTCCTGTCATCNTCCGAAACGCCTTCACCGGCGAGCACCACTTTGAAATTGGGAAAGGTCATCCGGGGAGCCAAAGTGGGTGGGAATACGTCAGTGAAAACGAGTATGGTGGAGCAATCCGCCGCCTTGGCAATTTTGGCCGCTTCATCGGTCAGCAATTTGTTGAATTTGGTCCGNCGACGCGCGGGCCGGTCATCCGTGTCCGCAAATGCGTTGCGGACAGCGCTTTTGAATTCGTTCTTTTCGCGGGCCATCCACAATTGATCCATGATCGAACTGTCCTGAAAAGCACGGGCAAGAGCGGCGAGAAAAGAGAGATAATTCTTTGCCTTTTCATTGGCCAGAAGCAGGAAGACAAAACGAATGTCCTCGTAACTGTCCCTCCCTTCGAAAGTCAATCCTGCGGGGCACCTGCCGACTGCCAATGCATACGGACGTTTCATGGAGACACGGGCATGAGGCAGGGCAACTCCTTCACCGATGTAACTGGTAAGTGATTTCTCACGCTCAACCAGTTCCTTCAGCACTTTTTTGCGACTGGCGGCAGTTTCCAGCTGGGTCCCAAATGTATCCAACAATTCCGAATATGCAGAGCCAAGGTCCCGCGAAGACAGGTCGATTATCCGAGAATTCGAGATGTATCGATCAATTCTCATACGTCAAAAAGTCTGTTCAAGCGGATGGTATGTCCATCTGCCCGGTGAATCGGGAGGCGATTATTTTTCCCACTTAAGGGCACCACTTTTGAGTTCGTAGATCAAGCCAACGACGAGAATGAAGGTAAAAAACATCATCGGCCCAAGGATTGGAATTCCTGCAGCGACCAGATCGCGATGAGTGAGAACCCATGGAATGAGGAAGACCACATCGATGTCGAACAGTATGAAAAGCATTGCAGTGATGTAAAATTTCACGGAGTAGCGGGTTTCTCCACCAACTTCTGAAGCAAGACCACATTCGTAGGGAGAATCCTTGATTTTACTGTGTCTGGCTTTTTGACCAAAAAGGTGACTCGCGAACAATATCCCGACACCCATTCCCAAAGCCAGGAGAATTTGCAGTAAAACAGGAAGATATTCGGGTAAGGTCACTATAAACTATTTGTACTCAACACACTTCATAGGCAAGTCCAAACAAATGGAATTCGCTATTTCTGGTTGATTGAACTATGTTTTGTGATGTAAAAATGCCCAATTAAACATTCACAACATGAAGAACGAATCAAAAGAAAACAGTTCGAAAGATAATCGTAAACTCAAAAGAGGATTCACCTTAGTTGAAATTCTCATCGTACTTGCCCTCATTGGGATTGTCGCCGGTCTGGCGATGTCAAATTTGGGAGGGATATTTNAANNAGGTAAAGCGACTGCTGCTCAAACATGGGTCGACAGTACGGGTCCAGCCTATGTGAATAGCTATTTGGCCCTTGTTGGGGAATATCCAAAAACGTTGAAGGATCTTCAAACNCCTCCAAATGGGTTGCCCCCTTTTGTCAAGAAGGCTTCTGANCTCGAGGATCCATGGGGCAACCCATATCAATATACTCTTCAAGGCAGCAGTTTTGAAATTTTTACCACAGATCCGGATGGTAAAAAAATAAGCAGCAACTCCACCTCCAATTAATTGACTGTTCAACAGAGGNGGAAATCCGCAGGCTTCACCCTGATTGAGGTTCTTCTCGTNCTTGCACTCGTCGCAGTTCTGGCAGGAATTGTAGCGGGAAATGCCAGTGCGTTCATTTTGGGAGGGAGTTCCGAGCCACCTGACAGAGTTCTCAAAAGAGCGGTTTTGGATGCGCTTTACTTTTCNACGGAAAAAAAAGAGGAGGTGAGACTGGCTTGGTCGGAGCAACAGGCAACCTTTTTGATTAAGGATCGAAATGGGGTCATTCTCAAGAGACATTCCATTTATGAAGACTTGGATGAGGAAAGTGTCATCGATGAGGATCAGGTTCCCAAAGTTTCTTTTTTTGCAATTCCCCCAAAAGTAGGCTTTGGAGGGAGCTCTTCTCCCCTTAACGATGAAGATTTGTATCTGGCGGAAATCATATTCAATGGAGGTTACACTTTTTCTTTTTTGGCTGAAATTGAATTTTTTGGAAGAAATGAAATTTTGGAATTTGATCCGTTTTCCGGATTTGTCCTGCAAAGCAAAACATGATTGTTAAGAACATAAGGGCCTTCATGCTGATTGAGGTATTGATAGCGCTTACCCTTTTTGCATTAAGCGCGGTTTATCTTGTGGAAGGTGCCTTTGTTGCCACGCGAACGATGCGATTGATGAAGAATCCGCGGGAGTCCGAGCAGCTTTTCCTATGGGCCAGGAGTGAGATCTTTCGAATAGACGATTTTGAAGAACTTAAGGATGGGGGAGACTTGCCCACTCATCGAAATATCGAAATCCAATGGGAAGTGACAAGTGTGGAGATGACTCAAATCGTTGATCTCTACAGGGTGAGTTTGCTTCTGAGCCATAATGGAAGTGATGAGTTGAGAATGGATCCTGAAACGCGGAATTACGTGATGCTTTTGCTGCGGCCAAATTGGGGTAGGCAAAGAGATTTCATTTCTGACAGGCAAAGACTTGTGGTTGATAAAAAAGAATTGATCAGGGAGTTGGACGAAGATCGTCCGTTTCTGTTAGGTGATCAAAGCAATTTGGATCTGTCGGATTTTCAATGAATAAGATACGCAGAGGATTTACGATTATGGAAGTCTTGCTTGCCTTATCCATTGGTGGTCTGGTTCTTGTTACGGCAACGTCGCTTTTGGTCACAATTTCCCAAGCATGGGCAAAACGACCGGCAACCAGAGATTTTTTCGATGCTCACGTCAATGGTGTGGCCGATTTTCTCTCGTCGGTTTTGGATCAGGCAGGCATCTCCACCCAAGCCCAAAAAAGAGGCAGCCTCGTTGAATTGAAAGCACCCTTTGATGATTTCGAAGATCCTTTGATAAGTTTCTATCTCCCCGAGGCACCGATCCCTTTTTTTAGCCCGCACGGGAAGTCTGTCAGGGTTCATGCCCATTTGTACCCGGAAGATGACGGGTTGAGTTTTTTGTGGTTTTCGGAACTACAGGAACTCGAAATGAACGGTCAGGGAAATCTGCAACCCCTGGAAGAGGAGGATTTGCGAAAAACCATGATCAGTCCTTTTTTTCGTGAGATTTATTATTGTTATTATGGGGAGGAAAATGCAGGTCCTGATGACGTAAAGGAATGGGTTATTGATGACCGACTGGAGGAAAGCGCTCAATCCGATGGTTTCAGGATTCCGTCTTTTGTCATTTTGGTTTTTCGATGGGAAGAGCAGGATTTGGAGAAAACAATTTCACTCCCCTTGGAGCGACTTGCTCCAAGTGGAATTGAACCTGAACCAAGATGAGATCAGAAAAAAGCAAAAATAAAGGATCGATTCTGGTTTTTGTTCTCGCTCTGATTGTCTTCATCTCGGTTCTTTCCGTTCGATTGATGAAGGAAACGACCCAAGAATTGAAGCATGCCAGCCAGTTTTATTATCGTGATGACTTGAGGACTTACGCTTATTCGGCCCTGGATTTGGTGGTTGGTGTTATCAATGAATTCAAGGTTTCGAAAGGAAAACTGGAAGCGGATCAAGCTTGGGTTTTTCCTGTGAGATATGCTCAAGATTATTGTAATATGAGTTTGTCCCAGGGAGTCTTTGGGAATGAAGTTAATCTTGGTTTTGAGGTGTCCATAATTCCTGAGTGGAGTAAGTTTCCCTTGCGTGATCTGAAAGACAACAATTTGGCTTCCCTGTTTTCCAGTTATGTTAATATCAATGCTGGCGGGGGGTTTGATATGCTTGAAGAAGATGGTCGCCCCTACATGGAAAGTTTCAAGGATTGGGAAGATAGCGACAATGATGAGCGTGAAGATGGTGCGGAAGTTGATTTTTACGATCGATTGAATCCGAATTATTTCCCACCCAATTCAAAGATTGAAAGCTTGAGGGAATTTCAATGGATAAAAGGGTTTGGCAAAAATGAAAATTATGAGTCGGGAGGAATATTTTTTGATCAAATGGGAGCGGAAACTCAGGGTTTTAGAATGTTTCAGGATTCCGTTTCAATTCTGAACAGAACAATGATCAATCCGGTCAATTGCAGTATTTCTCTTTTGCGCACATTAGCGAGAGATGAAAAGGAATTTGGTGATTTGATGGAAGCCCGTAATGATCCTGANGATCAAAAATATTTTTATCAATTGGTGAATGAGATGATTTCCAAATACGGCATAAGATCGACGATGGAAGTGAAAGTTTTCCGGGTTCTCATAAAGGTGAACCGTGGAAAATCCTTTTTCAAGTTAAACGCAATTTTTTCTACCGATTTGGGTAGCACAAACAGATCTTCCNTCAATAGGGCATCAAACAATAAAAATTCAAAGGAATTGCCAAGGAGTGAACGGAACAAGAAATACAATTATCCTTTCCGTGTACTTGCCATCAATGAGAACTAGTTTTTAATCGACTGAAATTGTTGTTACGCGCTATGTTATAGTCTTTTAATGAAATTTATCAGTTAAACGATAAAACGCCCCCTTCTAATCAAATATGTCTGACGACCTTGTAAAAGATTCCGATATGGAAAATCTCGACATGCGTGAGTTTACGCTGCGAATTCCGGGTGAATATTTCTTTTGTGAGTGTGTCCCATTGGATTCCCTGCAAATTCCNGAAGATTCAAAAGATGACACTCAGGAAATTGTGGAAGGTTTTGCCAGGGAAGTTCTTGAAAACAGCTCTTTTTCACCTTATCCGGAACAACAGTTGGCATGGGGTTTTCATGGATCGATTGAAGATGGTAAGATTATCATCTTCGCCTGTCCATTGGCCAAACTCAGGCAACTCGGATGGCAAAGTTTTGAGATCTTCCGTAGGGTTTTTCCTTCCTTTGTTTCATTGTTTGGAAAAATCTTTTCAGAACCTACCATCCTTTTTTTGCTTCAGGGGGAAACCTTAAGCTTGGCCGTTTACTCTCCCGAAAGTTCAGTTCCGGATGAATTATACTCTTTGAGTGTCGATTTGGATGACGCGGAATCTCTCGAAGTGGCCAGAGGAAAATTACTTTCCCTAATCAACTTGGAAAATCATGAGGTTATTCCCGATATTCTAATCGCTGGAGAGGTTACCAGACAGAAAGATGGTTTTTTCAAATTTGAACACGAATGGATGGATGGTAAAAGTCCATCTTTGGAATTGGACCAGGATGTGGTGTTGGATGCGGAGGAATTGTGGAACACCGATCTCCGATCTGTCGAATTCAAAAAATCAGAAAGGAAAACCAGAGCTAGAGGAAGAAAACGCTGGAAAGCCACAATGGCTTGGGCGTTTTGCATGACTGCGATGCTTATCGCATTTCTGGGAGTCAAGATTTTTGAAGTTAAATTGGAGGATCAGCAGGTTTTATCTGGCCAGATGGCTGCCCAGGTTCCTCTAGTAATTGAATCCCAGAAGCTTCTGGAAAAGCTTCGTCAGAATAAACTGGGTGGGATAGATCCTTTTGGATCCATTGGTAGGCTTTACCAGCACTTGGGTGGGTCAGAAGATGATTTGCATGTTTGGTTCACCTCAGCCCATTTTGAGAGCAGAAGCGCCATCCAAATCAAGGGTAGGGGTAAGGATATCGAAGCAATCAATAATTTCATCGGAAGATTGGAACAAAATGAAGTGGCGGTTTTACAAAAGGGGCGAACGGGAAAAGAGAAAAGAACCATCAAGAGCGCAGGCGGGAAAACCACTTTTGAAATTGAAATCGAACTTTCAGAAGAACAAATTTCCAACACCCCAAAGGACGAATCTGCAGAAATGGATCTGGTTCCAACCACAGACGAAGGATGAGATCGATAGAAAAACTTTTTTTGCGGTTGAACGGTAGGGAACAGACTCTGCTGGTTTTATCGCTCTGGGTGGTTTTTGTGCTTTTTTTCTTCAACATCATTCAATCTGCCACTCTCTTGAAAGACAATTGGCAATTAACGGCTCAAACCATGAATGGTCACAAAATGGTTCTTGATCTGAAACCATCCATTGATGCAGCCCTCGAACAACAAAAAACCGAACAAGAGAACAAGAGCTATGACAAGAAGCAACTCAGTAACTTGGCATCAAGGCTGTCCGACAGGGTATTTCCTCAAAGAGATTACCGTGAGCTGGAATCCGATGAACGGGAGAGATACAAACAGCATCGGGTTCGTATCAAGTTTCAGCGTGCCAGCTATGAAGACGTCAATGAATATGCCGCCTTGATTCGTCAGGAAAGCCCATATATGTTCCTTAGTGATGTAAAAATCGAACCAAATTACCCACCAGATAACCGTCCATATGATCCCACCACCTTTGATGCAACCTTCGAGGTCAGCTCGGTGGAATTCTTGAATCCATGAACTTCCAAAAAAAATTTATTTCCGCCATTTTGCTCATTTTTTCGGTTGCAGGATATGGACAGGTTCAGCTCTCCGATGAAACCGATGGAATCGCACCAAATCTTCCTCCATCCATTGATGCAAGTGGACCTTTGAACGAAGTTGATTCCGATGAAATGGAATTGCCGGCTTTTAGCCCGCTCTCGGACCCTGAAGAGCTGCTTCTAATAGAGGGGTTGGACGAACCGATGGAGCGTCTGAAACTTCGGGATCAAGACACCAATATGATTTTGGATATGATTCAGATGATAACGGGTCGTTATATTCTAAGACCTCAAAACTTGCCGGCTGTAAAGATCACCTTTGATAGTATGAGCGTGCTCACCAAAAGAGAAACTCTATTGGCAGTGGAAAGTTTACTCTCAATGAATGGAATCGGCATAACCAAAATTAATGATAAATTCTACAAAGCCGTTCCCGCTGGCAACATTAACACTCAAGTGCCCATTTGGCTTGATGCTCCTGCCTCTTCCATTCGTCCGAGCCAAAGAATTTATGTTAAAATGTTTTATTTGAAGTATGCTCCGGTAGAGAAAATGAGAGAAGCATTGAACGCATTTGCCACACCCAATCAATCTTCACTCCTCGTATTTCCTCATGCGAATGCCCTCATGATTACCGATTCTTTGCTTAATCTTCAGCGTATGGAAAAAGTAATTGAGATGACGGATATTCAAAATGAAAGTATCCAGCAGGAGGTATTTAACTATGAGATGAAAAGGTTTGATGCGACCGAATTCATCAACGAAATGCTCGAGCCTTTGATAATGGAAGAGGGCAAAGAAGGAGACACTGCTAATTTCAGCAAGAACTTTCAAATCAAGCCACAGTTCATACCCGTAGCTGGGGGCAAGCAATTGATGGTCATATGCCATGAGCGTGACCGTGACCTTCTCGAAAAAATAATCACTGAATTGGATGTCCAGATTGAGGTGAAATTTGAAAGTAAGCTTTTTCCACTCTATCATGCCGACGCGGGAGAGGTGTTTGAGGTAATTTCGCAATTGTTGCAGGCAGATCAGGGTGGATCTTCTTCAGGCGGCACTTCAAGTTCCAGAACTCCATCGTCAACGAGAAGCACTGCCACTCCAAGTGCAGGTGCCTCATCTCCAAGAGCCAGATCAACGGGCAGACTCTCTATTCCGAACTCTACGAAATTCTCGGAATATGCCAGACAAATTGTTGATTTCAGGTCAAATGGGATTTTTGGCTACGGGACTGAGAAGGATTTGGAGGAATTTGAAGATGTTATCAGGAAATTGGACACACCTCTGCCCATGGCTCAAATCGAGACCATTTTTGTCATGGTAGATTTGGATGAACGCAACTCCAGAGGAATTGATGCTTTATTCAGCGATTTGCAATATGAATATACGCCTGGTGGCGTAACTCAAGTCACGGATCCCGGACCTGACGGCGTGGTTGGTGGAGGCGATGACATAACTCGAAATGTTCTTACTGACAGTAACAAAAAATTGGAGGGGAATATTGGCTTTCCCTTTTTGGATACCTCAGCATCCTTTGTAATGAATAATTGGAAAATAAATGCTTTGCAGTGGGGGCAGATTTTCAATCTCGCAACTGAAAGATCAGATGTGAGAATTTTCTCAACTCCAACCTTAACTGTACTGCATGGAGGATCTGGTGCATCTTCATCCGGTTCATCTATTGGAGGAGGCGCTAGCAGAAATAGTGGTTCGGCTTCTGGTTCATCAGGAAACACTTCTGGCGGAATTGGAAGTGGTTCTGGAAGTCGAGGCGGGGGCGGTTCAGCATACATCCGAATTACTGATGAGATAAAAGTTGCACTGCGTGGCGGTCAGGAAGGCGTGAACAATTACATTGCACCCAGTATAGAAACTTATCCTGCAACAACCGAAATGAGGATTTTGGAGCCTAGGATTAGGCCCCCAAAAGTCGATGAGCTTGGAAACATAATCGATAAGGGATCCATTTATATGGGTGTCGAAGTACAGGCTGAAAAATTTGATTTTGCGAGTGCAAATGAATTTGATGGCCAAAAAATACCCGGTAAAAAGACCAGATATGCCACATCCTATCTATCGATTGATGATGGTGAAATTGTTGTTCTTGGTGGTTTGCAGGAAGTTCAATTGGATACATCAAGCATGAAATATAACTTGCTAAGCGATATTCCAATCTTGGGTGAAAAGTTTTTCAGACCCAAGCAATCCAATTATAAACCTACCGAGTTGATGATCTTTCTCCGTCCCCGGATAATTGACCCCACCATAGATCCCTCATCTGTGAATACCGATTTGATAGACGCAAGAGTTTCTAGAGAATACAAACCAGTGTTTACCAGTCCCTCGGGTAAAATCTTGAATGATGCCAATCAGGATAAGGGGGAAATGAAACCCCTTAAAAAAGACCTGCCTTCCACGAAAGTCGAGTTGTGATGA
>NZKO01000011.1 GCA_002692535.1 Opitutia bacterium | reverse complement strand
ATCTACTCACAGAAATAGTCAGCGAACATCCTTTGGAAGGAAGGGCATTAATACAGCTTGGCCAACTTGCCTGGAAAGCCAGAAATTTGGAATATGCCATTATTCAATTTAAAAGAGCGTCCAAAATCGATGAGTTTGAAAATTCTGCCTTGATTGAGCATGCTAGGCTTCTTGTTTCTATGAGGAAATATAATGACGCAGCGACTCTTTTGGAAAGAGCCCTTATAATAAAGCCCGAAAAGCGAGTCGAAAAATATCTTAAAGCCATCAACAACCTAGCCTTGAGTGCCAGAAAAAAACCATAATATCAGATACTCATTTCCCCTTGTACGTATCTAATTATCATGATAAATAGATATGTAAAATGCAAAAATTTACCTCAATTGCTTCTAGTCTAAAAAAAGAAAAGCCTTTATTTTCTGTTGAATTTTTTCCTCCTAAAGATGATGCGGGTGGTAAAAGAATGTTGGAAACTGCAAAAGCAATAAGTCCTTATCAACCGGATTTTGTATCCATCACTTATGGGGCAGGAGGTGGCACACGTGAAACGACTATGCGTTATGCATCTGCATTGCAGAATGATTATGGATTTGAGGTTATGCCACATCTCACCTGCGTTGGCCATACTGTAGATGAGTTGCTGGAGATTTTGGAAGACTTTGCAAAAGCCGGTTTTCGAAATGTCATGGCTTTGCGTGGTGATCCTCCAAAAGGAGAGAAAGTTTTCCAAGCGGTTGCGGGTGGCCTTTCGTACGGTTCGGATCTGGTTGCATTAATAAAAGAAAATTTTCCGGATTTTGTCATTGGTGTGGGTGGATACCCAGAAAAGCATCCAGAAGCGATAGATGCCTCTACAGATTTGATTAACCTCAAAACTAAAATAGAGGCAGGTGCTGACTTCATCACTACACAGTTATTTTTCGACAATCAGGTATATTTTGATTTTGTTAAATCGTGTCATGATATCGGTATCACCACACCAGTCTTACCAGGTTTGCTACCAGTTTTATCATTGGGCCAAGCACAACGCTTCTGTTCAATGTGTAAAGCCACTTTACCCTTGCTTCTTGAAAAGGAACTCGAAAATGCAGATGAATCAAATCAATCTGCAGTTGGTTCGAAATGGACCGCAGAGCAAATTCTTGGTCTGATTGGTGAAGGTGCTCCAGGATATCATATCTATGCGCTTAACAAGCCGCAAAGCACTCTCAAAATTTTAGAATCCCTTGGTATTGAAAAAGCGGTAGTCTAATCTTAAATTCCTGCCACTTCCTCGATCGTTGCCTTCTCTTTCAGTCCGTCCAAAAAGGCATCAAAGACTTTATCTTTTTTTCTTTCGTTAAGGTATTCGATGATTTTTTCTTTCAGATCTTCAAAAGGTGTCAGTTTGGGTGCATGTCTTTCATGCAGTTTGATCAAATGCCAACCGAACTGAGTCTTGATAGGTCCGCTCAATTGATCAGGCTCCAATGAAAAAGCAACTCTCTCAAATTCTGGAACCATTCTTCCTTTTCCAAAAGTTCCCAAATTTCCATCATTTCCAGCATCATCTGATTCACTTTGAACGCAACTCACAAAATCCTCTCCCCCTAATAATCGCTCCCTGATCGCGATGATTTCTTTTTCAGCAGATTGAAATTCCTCTTCGGTAGAGGCTTTTTTTAATATATGAGATGCAGATACCATCTCTTCACTTTTAAAAAGATCGGGACGGTTTTCATAATATTCCTCAGCCTCTTTTTCACTAGGCATTTCACAGGATGATTCCTCTTCAAGAAGACGATTGTATCGAAGTTGGGCTAAGATTTCTTTCCTTAAATCTTCACGGTTTTTAATTACTGGATGCTTGGTTTTCTCGATTGCCCTCTTGCCTCCATTTTCCCGCAACCAACGCTTCATTCCCTTATTAACTTCTTCAGGGGCAATCTGATAATTACGACGACTGCTTTCCTGTGCCATGAGAGACTGATCAATCATTCTTTCTTTGGCCAAATCCATGGCTGCCAAATGAACCACTTCACGCGGTTTATCTGGCATCCCTCTTGAAACCTGTTCAAATAATGCCTGGGCCTGCCGTTCTATTGCCCATGTGGGTATAACCTGATCATTTACCTTTAGTGCCATATCCCAAACTTACTTTTTTTATGCTCGACCCACAAGTCGGAAGGAACCATTCTCATTTTTGTCTCAATAAGTTTGACCATTTATTGAGATGCTCGTAGGAGTCATGCTTATGTCCGTGAGCATTTCCCAAGAAACATTGGAAAGTTTTTCAGACTTCCTCGGTAGCAAAGGACTGAGAATGACTGATCAGCGAAAAGGGGTCTTTGAAGCCCTTTTCAAACAACCTGTTCACTTTACCGCAGAGCAATTGCTTAAAGATGCACAAAGTTTGGATGAAACCGTTTCTCGGGCAACAGTATATCGCTGTTTACCCCTGATGGTGGAGAGTGGAATTATCCGAAAGATCGATGTGGGACAGGAGAATAAATATTATGCCTTGAATGGTACTTCGGAGACTTTCAAAGCTCAGGTAATTTGTTCCGACTGTGACCGCATTCACGATGTTGATGCACCTTTCATGGAGTGGTATGGAAAAACAGTATCAGAAAAATTAGGTCTGCAAGTCAAAGATCAAAGATTACAGGTACAGGCAGAATGTCCTGAATTCCGAAAGAAAGGAAATTGCACGCAAGCCTGCCACTCATGATCAAGCAAAACCTCGGGTCTGCTCCATCTCTTAGGTTATATCGCAAAGAGTCCACAACAAAGGCTCTGACGACTGAGCAGCAAGAAATAATCAACCTAAAAAAAGATAAGAATGCGATTCTGCTTTGTCACAATTATCAAATCGAACCGATTCAACAGGTAGCTGATTATGTTGGAGATTCCCTAGGGCTTGCGAGGCAGGCAGCATCCACTGATGCTGATATAATTATATTTTGCGGCGTTCATTTCATGGCGGAAACGGCAAAAATCTTGAATCCGTCTAAAACCGTTTTGCTCCCTGATTTGGATGCAGGATGCTCTCTTTCCGACTCATGCCCCGCCGACCAACTTGCTGATTACAAGGCTAAGAATCCTGACCTCTTTGTGGTTGCCTATGTTAATTGCTCAGCTGCCGTCAAGGCACTGAGCGATGTTATTTGTACAAGCGGAAACGCTGTTCAAATCGTCAACCAAGTACCTGAGAACAGGGAGATTCTTTTTGTTCCCGATCAAAACCTTGGACAATGGGTGATCGGTCAAACCGGCAGGAAAATGAGATTATGGCCAGGCAGCTGTTACGCACATGTTCTTTTTACCCAAGAATCCATCGAAAGATGTCGCCTTGAATACCCCAAAGCTCCAGTTGTTGCCCATCCGGAATGTGTACAAACCGTCCGCGATTTAGCGGATAAAGTCTGCAGTACCGAAAAAATGGTAAACTTCTGCAAAGATCATTCCTCGGATACTTTCATTATTTTGACTGAGAGCGGCATGATGCATCGGCTTACACGTGAATTACCGGATAAAACTTTTATTGCTGGTCCAACTGGAAATTGTGCATGCAATGACTGCAGGTTCATGAAAATGAACACAGTTAAAAATTTGCTCGAGTGCTTACGATCTTCGAGTCCAGAAATTACTATGGATGCTCACATTATCGAAAAGTCAAGACTCCCTATTGAAAAAATGCTCGAGTGGAGCAGCTGAATCTTTTGAATCAATTATTTTTTAACAAAAATTTTTATTTCAGGTAGAGGAAAGCCTTAATTGTTCAAATTTAAATGCTTTTTTGCGAATAGGGGATTTTACCTTCTGAATTTAACAAAAGCTATTCATTGACTTAAAATTTTGTGGAGATTTGGTTTCATCTTAAAGCAAATGTTGCTTTACTACAGCTATTCTTGTATCCACGAGAGGTGCAGTCAGTTAGATATTCGTAGATTAAGTTTTATTCCTGTGTTCCGTTCATTCTTAACTTTTTTGATAAGTATTCTTTTCGGTTTACCTACTCTCAAAGTAGGTGGTTCAGCCGATTTTGATGTCTTAAAAAACAATAATTCAGTGGAAATAATACTGAAAACCAGTTTTGGAAGCGGAACCGTGAGAGGTCGTTTTTCTCAAATCTACGGAAAATTGGATTTTTCCTTTTCAAATCCAAAGACAACATCAGGTCAGTTTCTTCTGGATGCCAGAACTCTAAGGTTTGGATATGAAAAAGTGAACCGTGACGTTCATAGGGAAGAATGGTTGGATACCAATACATTTCCAAAGATAATTTATAAGATAAGTAAACTGACCAAGCCAGAATGGAGTGGGTCAAAACTCTCGGCCAATGCCGAGGGTCAACTTAAGATTCACAACAAAACATCTAGCCTACAAATTCCCTTAACACTAGGATACTTGCGTTCAGAAAGAATAAAATACGATGGAACAAAGGGAGATGTCCTATTCGTCAAAGGAGAAACCCTGCTTAATTTGAAAAATTTAGGAATCAAAAACGTAAAAATGATCGATGCGACATTTGAGGAAATACGAATTAAATTCCTGATTATTTTGGGAAGCAAAGGAGTGAGACCTTTTTTACCTAGTCAAATTTTCAATAAAAATAATTAAGATTCAGATAATCCCTAGCCTTGCCAAGTCAAAACATGACAAAGCGCAAGACCAAGAGCGTCTGATTGGTCAAAGGGTAAAGGTTGCTCCAATCTTAACATTTGAGCAAGGGTCTTAGACATCTGTTCTTTACTTGCTCTCCCAAAACCAACTACAGCCTGTTTGACACGCAAAGGGGCATATTCAAAAACCGGAATAGATTTTATGGAAACTGCAGATAATGCTGCCCCTCGAGCAGATCCCATTATTTGGGCCGTTTTGAAGTTTTGCACATAGATGGTTTCCTCGCACGAAACATGTCGTGGTTTCCATATTTGAACTAAATTTGAAACTGACTGATGAATTTCTCCCAGACAGTCTATTGAACTTACTTTAGAAGTTAGTTTCAAAGTTTCGGAGAACACAAGGCTATATGATTTTTCCGTACAATCAAGAACCGCAAGACCAGTTCCACGTAGACTGGGATCAATGCCTAAAACTCTTCCCACATAGGGTTGCTTTTTGAGATGCGATGAGGGATTGGACTTAGAAGCTTTCTTTTCAAAGCCAGAAAGATGTTTAGCCCATAATTTTCGGGATCGACTGTTCATAACAGTAGTTATCTACTAAAAAATCATTCGTAATCCCGCAAGAACGATAAAAAACCAAATCATATTTTCAAAAATCTTTTGATTAAGATGTCTTACCATTATGGGAGCAAATATAGCACCTATTATTGCAGGAATAAACAGCCAACCACTAACTTTTATCGAATCAACAGTAATAATCTCAAGGTCTATCATAAAGGGAACTTTACAAATGTTCACGATAAGGAAAAGCCATGCTGAAGTACCAATAAATGCATATTTCGGTAATCTCATCACCAGTAAATAAAGTTGAGCGATCGGACCTGCAGCATTTGCAAGCATAGTTGCAACGCCACCAAGTGAGCCAAAGAAAACCCCCATTATTATTGGACGATTACCAGTAACGAATGAATTTGTATCTTTATCGGGATTCATAACTGATTTCTTTTTCCTCTTGCTAAACTTGAGCAAGAAATGGAGTAATGTCATCCCAAGCAAAATGAGACCAATTATTATCTTCAACTGGCTGACCCTTTCTTCGCCACCCTGAAAATAATCAAAAACCCACCAACCCCAAATGGTTCCAAGAAGAAAATAGGGAAGTAGGCGAAAAATGTACTTCCAGTCTGCATGTCGACGATAGACCACCGTTGCAGCTAAATCTGCTGAAATGAGAACAGGCAGTAACAAGCCAACCGATAAAGGAACACCCATCGGACCAAGTGCATCTTCAAGTACTAAAGCAAAAATAGCTACTGTAAGATTACCAGCTCCTGGAATCCCACCCTTACTCATTCCCATGATTAGTGCTCCAAGAGAGAGAAGGGTCCAATGATAAAATGTCAGAGATTCCATTTCAAAGGATCAAAATATGATGTCCAAGATCATCATACCTAGTTTCTAGAGGAGAGAAAAGTTTCCCTCGATTACCTTAAATGTTTCCCAAATGGCAGACTCATTCTCGGAAGGATAGGCAGTTCCCGTTGCAAAAACTTGAGCATCAGGCGGTAGCAACTTTCTGAAATTCGCCCTTCGAAGACTATCTAGTTCAACAAGAACATCATCAGCAAGAATTATTGGCGTACGACCAAGAATCTCTTTGAGATATGAGAATTCCGCAAGACGCAGTGCTAAAATAAGTCCACGCTGTTGCCCTTCGGACGCATAAATACGAGCATCCCTTTCACGAAGAAGGAAAAGAAAATCATCTCTGTGCGGCCCTTTTCTTGTGGATCCCGTTAAAATGTCGCGAGAACGATTTTCTACCATTTTTTCGAGATATTCTTCAGATGATTCAATTGACAAATCAGGGACATATCTAAGCATGGATTGCTCCTTTTCATCGGTAAGGGAACAAAAACTTTTTTCCATTGATTTTGAAACTGCAGGGAGAGAGTTTGAACGCATCTTGTAAATTTCAACCGCATGGTTTGCCAAGGATTTCTCGAATGCCAACAACTCTCCTTCGCTTGCTTGTTTCTTGAGCAATGCATTTCGCTCGCGCAAAGAACGAGTGTAAGCCTGAAGATGTCTAAAATAGATTGTTGATGACGAAGAAAGAAGAAGATCAAGCCATCTTCTTCGATCTGAAGGACCTTCGCGAATAAGGCGAAAATCTCTTGAACTCAATGTTACCATAGGAAAGTTTCCCAAATGTTCACCAAGACGGGAAATACGAACACCATCGACTTCAAGAATTTTCTCTCCCTTTGAAAGAAATGAGATGAAAACCTCACGCTCATCACCATAATCATCAAGAAAACGATAATATGTCTGGCTTCTAATTTGCCCATCTCGCACCAAACCATCCATTCCGCTTTTACGAAAAGAACGAAGATTGCCTGCCAAACCAATTGCCTCGAGAAGATTAGTTTTACCCTGACCATTTGCTCCGAGAAAAAAAATCCGGTCTCCGGCGAAGTTCAAACTTACTTCGGCCACATTTCTAAAGTTTTCGAGATTAAGAGATAAAAGACGCACCTAGAACCTAAATGGAAATGACTGGTGAATGGGAGGAGTCTTCTTCCAATTCTTTAATCGCCTGCTCAAAAGCACTCGTAAGTCCATTCCAGTCAAAACGTGTATGCGACTGAAAGGAGCTTACCCGGATAAGACACTTCATTTCAGATGATGAAAAACCCATGGCTTTGGCTATTGCGGAACCACCATCTTTGAAAGTTGAACATGCGGATCCTGTTGATACTTGGAAACCAAGTTTGTCAAGTTTGCCTACCAAAGCAAGATTTTCAAAGCGAGGGAGAATAAATAGGGATGTATTCCACAATCGAGGACTATTACGACCAATAAATCTTATTTCTGGAAAGATTTCATTCATTCTCTCTTCAAAGTCATCTCGGTATTTCGATAATTCAGAAATATTAATCGAGGTTTCCACATTAGATTTCCATGCACTACATGCGGCAAGTATAGAAGGATAGTTTTCAGTGCCACCTCGCCTTCCTTTCTCCTGCTCACCCCCCAAAATAAGAGAGGATGTATTTTCTCCAACCAGCCAACCTATACCCTTCGGACCGCCAAACTTATGGGCGCTTGAAACACTGAAGGAACATTGATTTAGATTTTCCAACGCCTCCTTCCCTGGAAGTTGGGTGCTATCACAATGATATTTTACCTTGAAAGAATTGCANAAGCGGGCAACTTCTGACCATGGTTGTATGACTCCAGATTCATTGCTTGCGGCTAAAACAGAAACTAGNACCGNNAGCTTTTGTTCCTNAAGATATTTTTCAAGCTCTTCAATTGAAATCATACCATTTGGTTGGGCTTTTAGAAAATCAACCCGATTGGAAAACCAAAAATGAGCAGCTTCGGCGACACTTGGATGTTCAAATGGCGAAAGTAAAACACGTGAAGTGGATGAAGAATTTCTAGCCAAATGACAGAATACCGAATTGTTAGCCTCAGTTGCTCCAGAAGTGAAAGTTATTAGATCTGGAGAAACACCAATCCTTGTTCCAATCATCTCTCTACACTTTTGAATGGATGCACGGACTATGGCGCTTGAACGATAAGGTGAAGAAGGGTTTGCCCAAGAATTGGCAAGAGCATCCACAAGAACTTCCCTAGCAACAGGATCAAGGGGAGTTGTTGAGTTGTTATCGAAATACGGCATCCTCGTTGGAGCCGCTAACGATTTACGGGCTTTGGGGGAATTCGTAATTCCTGACCAACATTCAGGCTGTTCTTACTAGGCATAACATCTCGATTTGCCTCAAAAATGAGATCAATGAAAGAAGAATCTCCATAAAATTTGCGACTGATTGCATAGAGGCTATCACCACTTTGAACCACATATGTCTGATTTGTCTTAGGAGCAACTGTGCTTGCAGATTGAGCAGAAGCTTGATTTAAGGGGATAGACGGGGTAAGTGGTTCTCTTTTTTTTGAATTGGGGACTGAATCCGATGATAACAAAGATTCAGTAGGAGCAGTTCCCATCCGAACACGTANATCCGCAAGTTCCCGCTTCAGTAGGTCATTTTCTTCCTTAATTTTCAAGNAATCAAGATAATCTCCATAAGGTTCACCAGGCAATTTACGAAGTATTTCTCTCTCGGCAGTAATAATTAGCTGCTCCACTTTTGAAGATTCACGTGAATTCGGTTCCAATAAAAGATAGCGACGAAAGTGATAAATTGCTGCAATAGGATCTTTACGAGCATTTATAGAAAGAAGAAGTCTTCCACACTCAAGGTGTGATTGCGGGCACTCAATCACTCGCCGGGTAACTGTTAGAAATTCGTCAAGAGCATCCTCGTTTTTACCTACTTTCAGCAATGATTTACCTCGCTCAAATGCAGGATGATCNTTCTCCAAAATTATTTCATTGGGATACGAACACCCCAAAAGGATCAAGACTCCAAAAAATAAAAACGACATCTGAGAAAAGCTTATTTTCATTCACCAATATAAGAAAAGATCAGTTTTCGAGTATGAATAGCTATCCTATGCTCCCATAGGAAAATGCCTTGCCAAGTACCAAGCTGAAGATTCGAACCAGAAAATGGAATGTTTTCACTACTTCGCGTAAGGGCCATTTTAATGTGAGACGGCATATCATCCTTNCCCTCAAGCGTATGAATAAAATGTGGATAATCATCGGGCACAAGATCATCCATAAAGTATTCAAGGTCGGTTCTTGCGGAGGGATCCGCATTCTCCATCATAACAAGACTGCAACTTGTGTGGCACAAAAAGATATTGGCAATACCTTCTGTAAGTCCAGACATACTAAGACCTTCAGAAACGGCGGAAGTTATCTCATAGGTGCCTTTTCCTGAAGTTGTAAATTGCCATTCTTTTTTAAAAATTCCCATTTTACAAAAACTTCANTCATATAAATTTTGTTTTTGTTCTTCAACATCGTCGAGAAAAAAAGAAACTAACAGTATAATTCAGTATCTGATCTCAACCAATTACAAAGGGACTCTAGAAGACGGATAATTTCAATTTTGAGATGTATAGATTCACTCACCGGACGACTGATTATAAAATGAGCATTATTCAAATCTTCCTTNTTTAATCCAGANAGCCAAGACTCTCTAACCGGGAGACCTTCCTCTCTTGCAAACAAAAAAAGGGTTTTAAGTAGAACCGTCGAGGGCATTCCGTGNTCAAGAAGNGAGGTTAATGCATTATCTAGAATTGAAAAAAAANTTTTCGGTTCCAATAGATGTTCCCCATTAGTTATGAAAAATCGTGCCAAAAATCCGGAAGCTTCAAAGGTTGAATGATTCAGAGCAAGTTTTGTTCTTTTCTTAATGATATTGTGTTCTTTAATGAATGGTACGCCCTGACCATTTTTAAGCTGCAGATTGACTTCGACATCATCAAAAAGATCAGGTGGCGAGACTCCCGAAAGTTTATGCTTTTTTCGCAACAAACAACGAACCAGACCATTTTTAGAGAAAAAGGTCAGTCTTGAAAAGTTTTCACCAGTATCTTCGTAATTTAAAAGAATACCATGAAATGCACGCTCCAAAAGTAGCATAAATCAGTGATCTTCTTTCCTTTTCTGTTGATAAGATTTCCTACGAGAATTTCTTTTTGACCTCTGGTTTCCAGGTGCAGTATTTTGAGTTTGTTTCGCTCTTGATCTCCTGCCTTTTTTTGCAGGAGGAGTCACTGCTCCTCCCGAAATTAGCATCTTCATACCATCACCGACTGACATATCTAACTTCAAGACCTCATCTTTAGGCACGAGGAGAAGAAAACCGCTGGTTGGGTTTGGAGTAGTCGGCACGAAAACATTGGTGGTTTCATTCCCAAGAATCGATTGAATATCTTTTGAGCCCTCAGATGTTACAAAACCCAAAACCCAGCATTCCTTTCTTGGATATTCGACCAAGACCACTTCACGAAAAACTGCACGATTGTCCTTTCCAAAAGTTTCAACAATCTGTTTTACGGACCTGTAGACTGTGCTGAGGAAGGGAACCGCATCGAGCAATTTCTCAGCGGNGGAAATAAAGAATTTCCCTAAAACATAGTTTGAAAGAAAACCAAGTATCGTGAGAGCCATGATTCCAGCAAGCAGTCCAACCACTGCAAGAAGAGTTTCTAGTCCGAAAAAGAACTCATCAGATGCCAAACCCATTTGATTTGCGAATCGAGTGGCTGGGTCCTTGAACATATCGAGCAAGAAATCCAAGACAAAAATGGTAGTACCAAGAGGTAAGAAAATCAAAAGTCCGGAAAGGAACGCATTACGAAAACGTTTTGCCAAAGAGTTAGACTTATTACCCTTGTTTGCCATTTAATTGAGCTAAACTCTGTTATCCGTCTGTGCGAGAACAAAATCCGGCCAACAATCCTGGTCTTCAATGTGCTTCAGACTTCTTTCCTCTTCAAACCTCATTTGCTTTCTTTCCACTCTCTCGATGTCGTCAAAACCCACTAAATGCAGCCAGCCATGTATTAGATACAGGCTTAGCTCTCGATGAAAAGGAAGATCTCTTGAAAGTGCCTCATCCCAGGCCTGTTCAACCGAAACACAAATTTCCCCAGCCATTTGTTCAGATGGGTCTGGAGGAAAAGTAATTACATCGGTCGGCCGGTAATCATTAAGAAATTCACCGTGTAATTTGTTGTGTAAACTTCTCTCCATAAACACAACGGACAGATCTCCTGCGGGACCTTGCGGNTAAAGAGAAAACATTGACTGAAAAAATATTTCAAGCCTTCTTTTAGAAAAGGAAAGGCAAGGATTCAGATTAGAAATGGATAAGGTTGTTTTCCTTTCATTAAAATTACTTAGAGTACTCATTGAGTGGAGAGAAAGTATCTTTACGCTTCCCATTGGATTTTTCCTCCGAAGGGTACTCGATTCTCGAGTGGAGCATGTTTAGGATCGTTTTAACAAAACTACGCTTTATNTTGTACACTTCCTGTAAAGTTAAAGGACATTCGTCAAGCTGACCATCTTCTAGACGGTCATTAAATATAGATTCAAGCAATTCCTCAATACTGTGCTGGGTAACTTTGGGAAGACTACGGGCAGCCGCTTCGACCGAATCTGCAAAGAAAATTATGGCACTTTCTTTGAATCTTGGTTTTGGGCCATCGTATCGATAAATTGACTCATCTGGTTTGTCACTATCCAAATCCCCCAGACCAAGTGTATCCTGCTTCATTTTTTCTTGGGCTTGATGATAAAAATATTTNACTAAAGTTGTCCCATGGTGTTGACGAATTACATCCCGCAAAATCTTTGGAAGTCGATGTTCNCGAGCCATATCTACCCCTTCCTTTACATGGCTTTTAATTATTAATGCGCTCATTGACGGATTCTTTTGTTTATGTGGATTGTCAAAACCACCTTGATTTTCCGTAAAATATTGAGGCTGGGTCATCTTTCCGATGTCGTGAAATAAAGAGGCAGCTCGGCACAGTATTGGATTAGCACCAACAGCTAATGCAGCATTTTCGGACAGGTTGGCAACCATTAGGCTGTGGTGATAAGAGCCAGGTGCCTCGACTTGCATTCTTCGAAGCAATGGATGGTTAAAGTCAGTCAATTCAAATAGTGTGGCATCCGTGGCCACCTTGAATCCGTTTTCTACAATAGGCATTGCACCCAATACTAATGCACCAGTGAATACTCCTACCAGTAATGATGCGCCAGCATGGTTAATTGAGGCAAAAGCTCCGCTTCCAGAGGCTAAGCCAAGCCCTATTGCCATAACCGCTGAAGTTAATCCAGCCAAAGCTCCTGCCTTCAACGCAGTTCCGCGAAGACGAACCTCACGACAGAAAAANGCCCCAACTAATGCAGAGCTAAAACCTGTAGCAAAGGCATCTATACCCGCATTTTGCATTGTTGCATGAAAAATACTGGTCAAAAGGGCGGTTAGGGTTGCCATTCTCGGACCCACCGTTGTCATCACTAACATCGAAGCAAAAGCAACAGGTATTAAATTAGGGAGCAAACCGACAAGAATTGCATTTTCACCAAAAAGGTCGGTTTCACCCAACTCAAGGATTAAACGTGATAGTCCTAAGTTGGACAAAATTGCAACAGCAACCATTCCTGACCGGGCAGTATCCCTCCAAAAAGCAGGCATGATCAATATAATGTAAATTATTGAAAAGAGAAAAGTTCCCAAAGTGATAAAGATACGTTTAGGCAAAAGGTTTCTATCCTTAATCGTCAGATTAAGGTATTTAGTATACTTCTCCAAATCAGATTCATTTAACTGAGAGCCTTTCTTGAGGATCAGATCTCCCTCCTCAACCACAACAATTGGTGGCTCCATAAGTGCAATAGCACGATCTTGAGCGGCAGTCGTTGCCTCTCTGTCGATTTTCCTGAGATGAAGCCCCTTTAAGGCGAATCCCGAAAAAATGGCCGCCAAGTCATTCCTAAATCTTTGCGCATCGAAAGATGCNTTTTCGTCAGCACTTTCAATTATATCCTGAAGCAGTAATCCTTCTTCCGGAAAAGGACCACCTTTTTCAAGTAGATTTTTGAGCCCACTAAGATTCATGGACAAGCTTGGGTACTCCGAAATTATTTTACTAGGTTCAATGGAAAATCGGAGTCCATCTTCGAGAGGGCTAATAATGACAAAACTAGAGCTCATTTTAAGCATTTCAGAACTGATCTCACGACTAGCATTGGTCTCTGACATAAACTTTTGATCGGTGGAAGGATATTTAACGACTCCTCTAAGATGCAAGATTCGCAAAATTTGAGATATTTCAGAAAAAAGATCCTGACCCTTTGGAAAATTTCGCCATTGCCTAAGCCATCCCAGTTCTTCTGCAACAACCTTAAGTTTGAAGTTNGATTCCAATTCATCAATGAGGCTAAGAGCAGCTTGTTCTTGAATTTCATCGGGCAAACTTTCTAATGCAAGTAAACCATCCTTCAGCCGAATCAAAGCTTTTGAAAATGACTCTTCTCCTACAAAATCTTGAGCGAACTCTCGAGGTGTGCTGCTTCGTATCCATTCTTCAGCCTCTGCTCTTCGAACATCACTAAGGTACTTGAAATCACGATCCGCATAGACATTCTCTGGAGCAACCTCGCCAAGTGTACGAAGACTTGGAGGATCTTGCCCCACAAAGCATATAAAGATAACAGTGGTGGCAAAGATGAAGGTTAAGAAAATTTGTTTTCCAAATCTTAATACTACCGAATTAGAGTCTAGGGACTGTTCATTATGCTTTTCCTCCCTCACCAAATCCTTTCGGCGTTTGGCACGTTCACGATTAGATTTCCGTCGTGAAACTTTTTTTTCTTCTTTCGACATAGTTAAGAAAACTTCATTCCTTTTCAGTGCTTTGATAGGCAGATATGATAGCACTCACCAAGGGATGACGAACCACATCATCATGATCAAATTCATGAAAATGNAGACCAGGTACACCTTTTAAAATACGACGTGCCTCGACTAAGCCTGACTCTTCTCTCGGGGGTAGGTCAATTTGCGTCAAGTCTCCAGTCACCACCATCTTGCTGCCCTCACCTAGTCTAGTAAGAAACATCATCATTTGGGATTTGGTTGTATTTTGTGCTTCATCAAGCAAAGCGAAACATTTTCCCAGAGTTCTACCACGCATGTATGCAAGGGGAGCAATTTCCACAACTCCAGTTTCAACCAATTTCCTAGCCTCAACCGGGCCAAGCACATCATCCATGGCATCGTAAAGCGGGCGAAGGTATGGAAGCAGTTTTTCCTCCAAATCTCCTGGTAGAAANCCCAGAGCCTCTCCAGCTTCAACCGCCGGTCTTGCTAAAACAATACGCTGNACTTTTCCTTCAAGCAGTGAATGTAAAGCAGCAATCATAGCCAAAAAGGTCTTNCCAGTACCTGCTGGGCCAATGCCAAAAACAAGATCATTCTTAAGAATGAGATCTAAAAACTGTCTCTGTCTGAAATTACGTGGTACAACCGTTTTCTTTCGGATTTTCAGTATCAAGGGGTCTTTAAGCAAATCTGCAATTTCCTTTCCTTTTCCCTTGGAAACTTTTTCCAAAAATCTCATGAAATCGGAATTTTTGGTTATCATACCTTGTTGTTTTGCTTGTTCCAAAAAAGCAAAGAGCTCTTTGCATAGCCTAATTGATCTGTCTGGCCCTTTCATTTTAAGAGCATTTCCTCTCGCAACTATCTCCAAACCCAAGGATTTCTCAATTTCCCGCAAATGCACTGGTCGCTCTCCATAGAGCTTATGAAAATGTCGTTCTGATTCAAATTCAAGCGTTTGCTCGCTCATCGAAAATTTTCAAATTAAAGATTGTTGCAGATACTCCGAACAGCGGTTGATCTTAGAGAGTAGTTTTTAAACCGATAACTTTCATATCTTTCTGACTGCATACAATATTTAAACTTCAAATACGATGCAAGGCACGATTGCACTGTGCATATTGATTGCCAATTTCACTCATTCTGGCATCAAAAATTCATGCGATTTGTAAATTCAGCATTTCATGAAAGTACTTTTTATTAGTCCCGAGGTTAGTCCATTCGCAAGAACCGGTGGCTTGGGGGAAGTAGTAGGAAGCCTTCCACTTGCATTGCAGAAAATGGGCTTGGATATACGCATCCTTTGCCCACTTCATAAATGCTGCAAGAGTTTACCAATTAAGATTCTGAAAAGGAGTGTTAGTCTTGTTTCAGATTCAGATAGAATTAGTTCACGAATCGGAGTATTGGAGGATGAAAGTTTTGCAGTACCAGTCTATTTCCTCAAAAATGAACTGCTTTTTAATAGAGATGGTATTTATGCCGATGAAAAGGGTAACTTCAAAGATAATGCTTTGCGTTCTTTTGTTCTTTCAAATGCTGCCACTCAAATTGAAAAAGTTGTAAATTGGAAACCCGATATTCTTCACTCGCATGATTGGATGGCAGCATCCACATCTGCATATCTCAATGCAAAACAAGAAAAAAAAGGAAAACCTAAAACGCAGGGATCATTATTAACCATTCACAATCTTGAACATCAGGGAGTTTTTCCTTTTTCAGATTTCAAAAAATCTGGGCTTCCCCAAAAATATTGGGGAATAAACGGCTTTGAGCATTACGGAAATTTAAATTTGCTTAAGGGAGGAATTCAGCACGCAGATAAGATTTCAACAGTCAGTCCTAACTATGCTAAAGAAATTCGTACTCCCCTTCACGGGCAAAATTTAGATAAAAGCCTTCAATTTCGTGGAGCAGACCTCATCGGAATACTTAACGGCATTAATGAAAATGAATGGAATCCTTCTATGGACCCGTCAGTTCCCCATCCAATTGATCCAAACTCTCCATGTGAGGGTAAGCAAAAATGCAAAAATGCGATTGTAAAAGAGTTTGGTTTAGCTTCATCAAAGGAGCCAATTTTCGGCGTTGTTTCGAGGCTATATCATCAAAAAGGTTTGGATCTTCTAATTTCAATTTTGCCTACTCTTGTGAAGAATTATCGTGCTTCATTTGTTATCTTGGGAAGTGGATCCAGGGNGCAGGAGGAAGGGTTTCAAAAATTAGCGGATTCTTTTCCTGAAAAAGTTGGAGTAAAAATTGGTTTTGACGAATCAATGGCCAGAAGAATATTTGCCGGATCGGATTTTTTTGTCATGCCAAGCCGATTCGAACCATGTGGTCTGGCTCAACAGTACGCAATGAGATACGGTTCCGTACCCATTGCACGTAGTACAGGCGGATTGTCTGACACTATAATTCAAAGAAAAAAAAGATCCAACAAATGTAATGGTTATCTTTTTGAAGAAGCCGAAGAGAACGATCTTTTAATCGCTATTAAACAGGCACTGGAAGACTGGAAGAAAAAAGACACCTACCGAAAAATACAAAAAAGAGCGATGCTCGCTCCATGCTCTTGGGAAGTGGCTGCCACTAAATACGCTGAGGTATATTCTTGGATTTTACCTTAAGCGTAACAACACATTGCCTATTCTTACCTGAGGAAAAACTTGAAAATGCACTTGCAGAAGTGAATTCTGCCGATTTACCCTTTTAATTAGTGCACCCAGTTGTCCAGAAATGATCTCCAACGGTCCGGCAAGAATATTTACCCATGAATCTGTAGAATCTTGGTTCTTCAGGTTGTCAGACTACAATTGGGAAAAGCAATTTTGCGATGCATCCATGAGAAAAGGGAGGGATCTATACAAAAAGTCTCAAATAAGTGGTCTCGATGTAAATCCCGAACAAATTATTTTTTTTCGCAAAGTGAGCAGAGAGGAAACCTACTCTGTACTGGAATGGAAAGACAACAAACTCGACTACAGAACTTCTGTCGAAGATGATCAACTAGGTCGTGCAATAGCAGTTGCTGGACTTTACGAACTTGAGGAATTGATAGCGGAAATTCACGAGAATGACCCGATGATCAATTATAATTCATCAACATGTTCTGAGTGCATAGTAGATCAAGAAGGTCAAAATGAAAGCAACGGGCAAAATTCTTGCCAAAAAGCCGAAAATGAAGANGTTTGCNAATTACTGATCGAGCTNTCGATTTCGGTTAAAAGAGGTTTGCTTGCGACTCCTCTTTGGAAAATAAGCAACAAAGTNAACTTACCGGCAATTGGAAATGAAATTTCCAAAACCTCCTATAATTATGATGGACCTGCATTAATTAGATTCACTCGTGAATCAGTGGAAGACGGTTTTGTTTTGGACAAGAAAAGAGGTGCATTCGCACTAACTGATTGGGAAAAAATTGGGAAATTTGCAGCCAAAAGACTAAAAACTTGGGAAGAAGCTTTTAAACTGGAATATCAAGGTGAGGCCTCATTAATCAAAAGAGGTCCTAACGAGATCGTCTGGGAAATCGAGGCTAAAAGCCTTGAACATGGAAAAATGACATTGCAGGACCAATTTCGCTTGGGGAATCGAAAACTAAGTTCAAGTATAAAACATAAAATAGGCAAGTTAGGCAGAGGAACCCTATTTGTTCCTAAACAAGGACTTATACGGCTGAAAAAAGAGCAGATTGATGATTACGAATGGTGGAAAAACAAAAGAGGAAAAAATCAAGATGATCATTGGCCTCAGTATATGCTTTTTTCTTTTTTCAATAGAAAACACCTTCGGATGCACTCAGACGAAAAATTGTCAAAATGGGTAAGTTCAATTCGAAAAATTAAGTCCTCCAAACCAGTTAATGAAATTAAGCTCTTAAGAAGCTATCAAAAACAAGGCGTTTCCAGACTCAACTGGTTGCACAAACTGGGTTGCCATGGACTACTCGCTGATGAAATGGGATTGGGTAAAACCATTCAAGCGCTTGCACTGATTGACTCATCCTCAAAGAATAAAATGCCTGACTTAGTCGTTTGCCCGGCATCGGTTGTTCCTGTTTGGGTACAAGAAGCACATACTCATTTCCCTAAAATCAAAATTGAAGTTTTGAAACAGGGAAATGATTTTTCACAAAAGAAAGGGGAATGTTTGTGGGTAGCTAGCTATACACAGATCAGGCGTCATCGATCACTTCTTGAAAGAGTCAAATTCAGATTCGCAGTTCTTGATGAAGCACAAATGATCAAAAATCCACAAGCGAAAGTGACTCAGGCGTGCCTCGCCATTGAGGCAAAGAAGCGATTGGCTCTTTCGGGGACTCCTCTTGAAAATACTGCATTGGACATATGGACAATCTTTAGATTTCTTATGCCCGGTCTCTTGGGTGGCAGGAAGGAATTTGACCATCAAATTAACAAGGACTCACATAAAACTCATCATGCAATAAACAGACAAATTAAACCTTTTGTCATTCGTCGAATGAAAGAGGAGGTAGCCACCGAATTACCTCCAAAGATCGAATCTGAAGTGCCATGCGTGCTTAATCAGGAACAAAGAAAGGCGTATAAACTTCTTGTAAATAAAGGCATTTTGGAACATGGAGAAAGTTTGCAGGCAGCAGTTAAAAATTCTCCTACTCATATATTTTCTCTTCTAACCAGACTTCGACAAAGTTGCTGTGACCTTCGACTCTTGCCCAATCCCAAGAAAATTTTAGAAAAAGGAGCCAAGGAAGTACTTCTTCTTCAAAAACTAAATGATTTGGCAAAAAGTGGATCCAAAGCGATCATTTTTAGCCAATTCACCTCTTATTTGTCCATTCTCGAAAAAAATATCAGAATGGAAATCCCTCCATTGGGAATTGTAAAACTTACCGGAAATACTCGTGACCGAAACAAACCAGTAAAATCATTTCAGGAAGACAAGGGTCCTATCGTCATGCTCGCCTCGCTAAAGGCTGCTGGACTAGGCGTAACTATGACTGCTGCAGATTATGTTTTTCTTATGGATCCATGGTGGAATCCGGCAGTTGAACAGCAAGCAATTGACCGTGCTCATCGGATTGGTCGCAACAAACCAATTTTCATTTATCGATTTATTGCAAAAGGTACGATTGAAGAAAGAGTAAGACAACTCCAGTACGACAAAAAAGAAATGTTCGAACAAGTGATTGGGGACATAGAAAAGCCGTCCAGCCTATTGAATCACTTTACAGACTTGAATGATCTGATCAGGCTGGACGAATTCAACATGTAGGATTTTCTTCCTCTTTTGCCTGAGCTTCTTTCTTCTTTCGAATCCGGCGGACAAAATTATATCCAGGCAACATTAAAAGTCCCGTAACCATCACATAAGTGGAAGGTTCAGGAACAGCGGAGAACTCCAAATAAAAATCACCTGCCCCATCATAATAAACATCCCAATTCCCAAAGTGATGATTGTAGTGACTCCACCCCTGCTGGTTGATATTGAAGTATGCGCTGGATAAAGTGCCACCTCCTGTACCGGGGTTGGTGAAGTTACCCCAATCAACTGCTGCGTGATTCGGGCCATCAAGAAATTTGAAACCGGATGTGTTCTGTTTGGCTGAAAAAGTATTTCCCGCATTGGCTCCCACAGTGCCATTAGACTGAAGACTGAATATATTGATGTCGAATGCCGAATCTCCTTGAAAATCAAGATCTGTAAAAGCAAGAACATCCCAGTCGGATCCGGCAGAACCACCAAAATCAGAGATTTCCCAATCGAAGACTCCCCCCTGATTAAGATTAAGGTTGGTAACGGTAAAGGTACCCGTCGAATCTGAGCCATTTCCGAGAGAAACCTGCTGTTGTGAACTGGCGTTTGATAATGAAGAAGATATTCCATGTCCTGGTGAAATCACATCAATTTCACCGTTTGCACTGCCGATCTTAAGACCATCTCCCCCGGTAGTCAGAGACCCTTTACCGCCTATCATTGATTTCTTGGTTGAGGTGTTTGAGCCAGTAATGGTGTTGCCTATACTTTCGGCATTTGCAATTTCCAACTTTCCCGTTTCCAAAGTGATCGTGGTCGAACCATGTAAATCAGCACCACCATCTGATCCATCACCGATGATTAGAGTACCATGATTAACCGTGATCGCATTATCAAAATTTCCTAAAGCGTTAGTGGAACTGTCTCCGGTTAATCTCAATTTACCCACACCATCTTTCACAAAAGTATCTGTTCCTGCGGTTGCAAGGGAACCGGAAAAGGTTTGTTCTTTGTCATAATCAGAAGCTGCTGTACCGCTTGCGATTTTCACAGTATGAGCCGCATTTCCAGAAAGAAGAAGATTTCCCTTAAAATCGGCATCTGTGAAGGAAGTGGTATTGGCAAAACCTAAAGTAATAAGATCAGAGTCACCATCTGCCAATTCAAGGGTTCCACTCTCACCTTTCAAGTATTCAACGGAATGTGTCTTACCAGATGCAGTAGCCAAGGTAAGAGTTCCTTCGTATACATTCAATACGCTATCAGTATCACTTACCATGTTCATTGACCCGGTCAAAGTTTGCTTCCCCGTGCCTGTTTTAACTACTTCCAATCCTCCTGATGCTCCAGTATCAACAATATCACCAGTAAAACTGTAGGCATTACTGGTGGTACCCACGCCATTCACATTGATCGTAAGCATATTGTCGCTACCTCCAGTAATGGTGGAAGCACCCTCTACCCCACTCAAGACAGTATTCTCATTCGCACTATGCATATTCAGGGCTACTCCACCCGTCCAGTAAGTGAGGGTGGTTACGAAATCATCAGTATTCAAGTCGCCGGGCGTACCATGATCACTCACAGTGGTATTTGAAACCTTTGCGGTAAAAGCAGTGTTGCCATCGCCATAAGTGGTGTTGTCGAACTCAAATCTCAAGTTGGAATCCAAATTGTCTGGATTACTTATGTCATGAAGGTACATTTCCTCNTNTCCACTAAGCCCGGGCCACAACCAATTTGCATTCATTACGGTATTGTAACGGGTTGTCCCATTTGCCTTTGAATTGGCATCATAGAAACGAATTCCCAGTTTTGTGGATGTGGTAAGAATAGCAGTGGAATCTGCCAAACTAGCAGGTTGATCTGAATTTGAACCTGTAGTTGCAATAATTTCGTAACTGCTATCGGCATCATTATTATGTCTGACGTAATCCTGCCAAGTTCCAGCATTGTTGGTAAAAACACTACTAAAGGCATATTCTCCTGCATCTACGGTTAATTTTTGNTCAAATGCACTACCGTCATTAGTTGTTCGAGTTCCCCAATCCTGACCCACATGAGTCAAGCCCGTAACAGGTATCCAAGTTCCTTCAAAGAGATTTGTCGAAGGAGTGTCAGCATTACCACCAGTACCACCGATCGCATTATCGCTGCCCAAAGAGGATGCAAAAAATCCCAATTCGACCAAGGCCCCTTTCGACCAAGCTGGGCTTGATCCAGTACCTGGACCACCATCAGAGTTCCCCAAGTTTCCAGATAAACTCCTAAGAGTCTGAACTGCAGATGGTATTCCATCCGTGTAATTTGGTCCAGTTCCCCAATCCGCTTCCCAGAGGGGAGAGGTTATTCCCTCATGAGTGCCCCACCGTATTGTTGTCGTTTGACCGTGTAAAATCGAACCAAGCGAAAGCAAAAGGATAACTGGAGAAATCCTTTTGGATAATCTCAAACTCGGGCAAAGTATGAACATTTAGGGACATGTAACTTCCTAACCTCCAATGCTTTTGTCAAACAAATTTTGATTTTTAAAAATTTCATTACATNTGCTTAAAAAAGGTCGATATTTCTTGCTTACGCATGATGATGAGGTGTAGGTTTATTTATTAGCCCAACCACATTATAAGCCAATGTCAATTACGCGCGCACATTCACGTAAAAGAGTTTATATCCCCCTTATCTTGGGTGGTTAAATAATTTGATGGAAGTCACGCTAAAAAGTTTGTTAAGCAGATCTACCATAATCGTATCCTTTGTGGTGTTCATGGCATTGCATGTGCTGATTTCAACTGCAATCGCCGCTATCCCACAGATCGTAATACATTGGTCAAGCGACAGAAAGATAGGATCAGAGGTTGTACTAAGGGGGATGGATGGTTCCGCAATCAGTGCNGGAAAATCATACAACGGTGATGGCAGTTTGGTAACACTTGGTTATTTTGACGATTCAAACTCCACCCATCCCTTTCACGGCAATTGGATCCCACTCACTTCAGGAACGAGGATAGGAGACTCAAGCACGGGATACGGATTTGAGGACGGACACTTTTTTGTAACAAGTATTTTCACTAAAGATTCGGATACTGTTGAGATTTATCCAACTGAGCCCGCCTTCTATGAGACTTTTGCACCTCATCCCATCACTTCTTCCCTGCCAAAACCGGGTACGCCCATTTGCATTCGCTACTACGACAGTCATGAAATCACAATTAATACTCGTTACAATACGGTTACGGGTCCAGATTGGGTATGGCCTGCCTTTTCTGCAGGCATTCCCGAGAATCTCTATCTCAAAGTTTCCGACAATACGCCAGCATTCAATAGTATTTGGAAATATGGGTACCAATTCCAATATTCTGATTTCCCCACTTTTACCTCCGAACCCGTAGATGCTGAATTGCCCCACTACAGTCTAAACGTAAACGTTGTGGGTTCCGGAACAGTCAGTGAACATAACGCCACTTACAAAGCCGGCACGGTTGTTGAACTGACGGCTACNCCCAGTGATTCCCAGACCGAATTCGCAAGATGGGAGGGAAGCGGGCTTCTTCAGTACCAGTTTCCCACAACCTATGCCAGCATGACGGATGATCTGAATGTGACCGTCTATTTTGAGCCAAAAAAGTACACTGTTTCCATGCAGATCCAAGGCACCGGTGATGTTCTGATATCTGGTTCGGACGACAGCCAATATCAATTTGGTGATGTTCTGGAATTGAATGCTACAACCTCTTTCGGTCATGTTTTCTCACACTGGTTAGGAATAGGACCAGACAGTAACGANAGCTTCACGACTCTTCCGGTTGATCGCGACCATGAAATAACCGCTGTTTTCATTCCCCAAACCTTGGACCTTAATGTTACTGCATCTGTCTCTTCACACGGAACCGCCTCGGTCATGGAAAGCGGCCCTTACACATACGCTTCACGCTACTCGATTTCAGCAACCTCAAATCCCGGATTTGTTTTTTCGCATTGGAGCAGTCCAAATGGAGGCATTTACATGCTCGACGATGCAAATCTTTCCTTCACGGGACTTACACTTTCTGATCACGCAGACATTCGGGCAAATTTTGATGAACTATTCTACAATCTTGACATTAGCATGGGCAACGGTGGTCAAACTGTTAGCCCGGAAAGTGGCTCTTACTCAGCTGCTAACCTCATTGAAGTAACTGCTGAAGCAGCTATGGGATATGAATTTCACAAATGGAATGACCCATCCGGAATCCTCATCGACCCCTACTCTGCCATTACCGATGCAAATCTNAGCTTGGCTCAAGGTNACGTCATATTGATTGCCACATTCAAGAAAAAGAATTTTGAAATCACACTTGTAGAGGAAACGGGAGGTAATGTCATATTTAGCACCCCAAATGGTCCTTGGGAATACCTTGGCAGATATGAACTGGAAGCAGTTGCACAACCAGGCTACCGTTTTGCCAACTGGAGCGGAGATACAAACTCAATCGCATCACTGAGAAATGGTTCACTGGATGCAAACAACAGCTTGAATGTTACTAGCGATGTCAATCTGACGGCAAATTTTGAAATAATTGAATATTCCATCGAAGTCACAACGACAGCGGGTGGTCAAGTTTCGGGAGGAGGTAACGATTTTAACGTAACATCCCTGCCCACCATCTCCGCTTATCCCGGATCGGGATGGCAATTTAGCCACTGGGAAGGTAATGAAACTCATTTGAGTCAATTATCGTCAACGACGTCCGCCTCAACTATTGTCAATCTGGCTGGTGGACCACTTGCACTTTCTTTTGAAGCGCATTTCATAAAGGATGCGCTNACCCTTTCCGTCCAGTCTCTGGGTGGTGGTTTGGTAAACGATCAGAGCAATTTCGAAATGCAATTTGAAAATGGTTCTGAAATCAATCTTGTTGCAGTTCCCGATAATGGATGGGTTTTCTCCAGGTGGTTCGATACGGAATTAGNCGACCCCTACCTTTCAAACCTAAACTTTTCTCCAGAATCAGACACAATAATAAGTGCTCTTTTTACCCGCAGAGATTTTCATCTGAACCTGGAAAACTCTCCTTACGGAATGACCGAAGGCGGTGGTTACCATGCCTACGGTTCAAATGTTCAAATCAAAGCAATTCCAGTCCAAGGTTATGAATTTTCCGGCTGGGATGGAGATATCGCTTTTCTTGAATCCAGCACTCTTGCCCAAACCACCGTTACAATCCCTGACCGAAACATTTCCCTCTCACCCCTTTTCTCTCCATCTTCCATCACCATAAGCACATTTGCCAATGGAAGTGGTACGGTTACTGGTGCGGGAACATACGCATATGGAAATGAGGCATCCTTTCAGGCATCTCCTCTTACCGGGCATGTCTTTGAAGAATGGACACTGACTTGGGCAGACGGAAACATAAGCAAATTTTCGACTAACCCACTAAAAATAACGGCTACCGAAGACTTTTCAGTTACAGCCGATTTTGTTGTTACCCCAGAACAACAAATTCTATATAGCCTCATTTCCTCACCTGATAACGGAGGCATTCTTTATGATGATCCGGAAAATAGAGTATGGGATCCAATCGACGAGATTTACGACAGGAAGCTTTTTGCACACACCAATCCCGGGTTTTCCTTCATTGGTTGGTCTACTTCACCAAACTTAATTCTTTCTCCAAACTTTGCCAGTTCCACCATCGAAGTCAGACCTTCTGAAGGTTCCACCGTAACCGCAAATTTCAANCCCATCCAATACAAACTCTTATCCGTGTATGATTCTGAGGAAGGCTCAGTTGTTGGNAATGACAATAACCTGAGCTATTTCGAAAANGCTCAATTGACTGCAACCGCCAATACCGGCTTTGATTTTGACTGTTGGAAAATCAATAAATCCATCACTTATGACGTGCAGGTTGGAAATTCAGTNATTGAGCCTTCAAACAACAAACTCTTGATCGACGGACAAGAAAGTCCACAATTAACGCTAATTCGTGGATTCACTTACGTTTTTCAAGTTGATGTGGGAGATGGCAATGAATTTTTCATCTCAACTTCTTCATACAATAATGATACTTTTGCCGATGAATTTACCAGCGGTATCCTCAACTCGCGAATCAGTAACGGCACTCTTATCTTTCAAGTGCCCATGGATGCCCCAAACACGCTCTACTACGCTTCCAGTCAAATACCTTTTGCAGGTAATACTCTTAAAATAATTACGCGTAGTGATGCCGAAATCCTTCCATCTGCAAAAAGCTCCACGATCAATCCTACCATGTTGGCGGATCTGAGCTTCGAAGCAGTATTCAAGAATAAGGAGTATGATCTTTCAGTGACTGCTACCGAAGGTGGGGAAGTCAACTTCACGAGTGGTTCTTTTCCCCACGCATCAACTGTAAGTCTTACCGCAACTCCCAATGAGCACTTCCGTTTCTTACGGTGGGAAGGAGACGATCAAGTGGAGGGCAAAACAACCAATTCCACCTCGATTCAACTTCTTTCTGATCAGAACATTCGGGCTATTTTCACTCCAATTCTTTACCCTCTTGTGGTAAAAACAGACCCTGAAAACGCAGGTATTATTGAAACGGAGGGTAATCTTTTTGAATTCCCACATGGTACCGAAGTTAATATCTCCGTGATACCCGCCGACAGGTATGTCTTTGCTCACTGGTTCGGAAACGTTGCTGATCCAAACAATAAGAATACCTCGGTTGTCGTGAACTCAGCTACTGAGATTACGGCTCACCTTTCACTTGCCCCCGTCTCCATCAATTCGATTGTCAGCAGTCTTTCTCCTTCAGAAAACCCACTTAACAACGGACAAATTGGTGGATCAGTAGTTTTACCATCCATTGCAAATGTCGGTAAGGCATTTCCCGTAAGTGCCGAATCCAACTCTGGTTTCTCATTCCAAGGTTGGTACGATCAGGGAGGGAAGCTTCTTTCCTCTGCATCTACCACCTACCTTACTTTTTATGATAATGCGACTATTGAAGCCCGATTCCGTCAAAAATCCTACAACGTAATCATCGATGCCAAAGATCCTGCAACCGGTAATGTCAGATGGGAAGAGGAAAATCCTGCAACTGCCATCAGTAAATCCGTTGCTCACGGATCGATCATACAAATATCTGCCATTCCTCAATCAGGCTATGAATTTTCCAGATGGACAATAAGGTCAACTGGTCTGAAAACTTCAAGTGAGTCAACTTTGCAATTGGAAGTCACCAGTGATCTTGAAATTGAAGCATCCTATAAGGAATTCATACCGGAACTCACGATCTATGTATATCCGCAAGGAACAGGAATAATTCCCACTGGAAACGGGGCCAAATCCACTAGTGGAGATCATATCATCATGGCACAAGCTCTCAGCGGGTACGAATTTGACCATTGGATTGGTCAAGGAATAGCTGATTCGCAAAATCCAACCACCACCATTTCCTTTTCAAAGGACCAGACAGTGGTTGCCCGTTTCAAAGAGAAAAACGTCGAATTCCTCGACCTGCCTGCCGTAGATGAAGAAAACGCAGATAATGGATCTCTTACAGATGATTGGTTTGGTAGAGTATGGTCAGACTCAGGTAGCGAGCTCCAATACCATGAAGTGATGGGGTGGATGTACATTCAGGAAAAAACCGATGATTCCTTATGGTTTTGGGTTCCTTCACTAAATAATTGGTATTGGACCGAACAGTCTTCCTTTCCCTCAGTTTACGATGACGCAAGACAAATCTGGGCAGAGGTCGATCTAATTCTGAGCAAGCCAAACAATATTGTAATCAACCTGCCGAACGAGCTAGGTGTGGTTGAAAATCCGCTGATTCCAGGTTCCGTATTGGATTCCGAGAATGAAAGATGGTGGATCAGCTCATGGTTTGATCCATATTGGCATCTTAAGGATTCCAGGTGGGTTTATCATCGTAGCCTAGGATGGATGTACCTCCATCCGTCAGGACTTCATTCGGTATGGACTTGGATTGAGATTTTGGGAGGTTGGTATTGGACAAGCTCAGATTGCTATCCCTACATTTATGAAAGCGGTTCGGGAGATTGGTTATGGTTCGACCGTATCAACAGTTCTTCGAACCATCGCATGTTTTATCGATTCGGAACCCCTTATGGATGGATTCGTCATTACTGATCGTAAACCATATTAATTTAAATCGCCCGCTTTTTGGTTTTTAAGAAAATCTACCGCATTTCTTCTAGCTACTGCTCGTATTGTTACCAAAATAATAATGGCTACCCATTCCATTATTTAGCCAATGAGAACCTCTAGACCTCAAGGTCTGAAGAAAATTCAAGAATCTTTTAAGCTTAGTANAGGAANGTTAGTTTGCTNNGAATNAATCCTATTTATCTCTGGTNNTTATGNGGTAGATTAATCTTGNANCATTACAAAGAACCAAAGTGAGTAGGTGTGCTCACGAAAATTTAACTAAGAATCTAAAACCGNTTATTGCCTAACTTCTGGTTTGATCCAGAAAATTAAAGTTTCTCCCTATCTCTTTAAATCTATTCNTAAACTGAAATAACTAATGTTATTCGAAAGGATTCATGCTTTCTAGAAAAGCTTTAACCCCACCAGTCTTTTGTCTTTGGATGAACAAACCAGTGGATGCGCCCAAGATATCGTCGCATCTAGCAGTGTCATCTGAGTAACGCCAACCTCCACCGGAAACAACCGCTTGGGGTTTTCCATCATATGCACTTCCTGCAGCAGTAACACTTATGGTGCTTCCGTTGGCAGATATGGTGCCTTCTGCGTTGGTACCAGTTGTTCCTCCCAAACAATAAAAGTTTGCCGTGGCGTCGTAACCAGCCCCTGAAGTACCGATCGACCAAGCGGGCGTCCCCTCTGATGATGCAAAATTAACGTCCCTTTGAATGTTTATTACTACAAAACCACTTCCACTACCTACAATCTCATGAGTTCCAACTAATTTGGAAAAAACCATGGAGCCCGATCCGACAGACAATTCGGAAGCATCAGTGGCATTTGCCTCAGACGTTCCATTGTTGTCATTATAAAGCAATCGGCCGTTAATATCTGAAAAAGTTATCGAAAAACCCTTCAAGTATTGCGTTCCACCTGAAATAGTGACTTTCGTATAGTTACTGTCATTACGAGAATTTAGCAGAGTCGTTCCATCTGCATCTGTGCAACTTTCTAAATTGGTAACGGTTCCTGAACCAATGTAAAGATCATCCGAAGTAATGGTCGTCTCGTATGATGTTTGAGTCGCATTCATCGGTCTACGAGTACCAATCACATGCATTCTAGTGACAGCTGTGTTACCGTGGCTTTGCTTGTACCAGAACCTTTTCCATTGGCCACTATCCAAAAATGTGACAACATCTCCATCAGTATCACTGGATCCAGGACGGAACTGCCCTGTTCCAGTGCCAATGGCAGTCGATGGAATGAGTTCAGCAAGCATAAGATCCGTACCGTAGGGATTATTTAATATGGCACTATTTCCAGTTTCAGGAAGGTAAAGCTGCTTGTTGACTGACTCGATCGCACCTTCAGAAACCAATGAAAGACTGCCCGATGATCTTTTCGCAATAAGAAAGGACTCGTCTGGGTATATTACCTTGTTGTTTTCAGTCTTCGGGTAAAATGCCCGACTTGGCTTTTTCCAACCCCATGAGAAAGTATCGTTACTGCCAGTGTATGAAGAGGGTTTATACCTTGTGCTAAAGAAAAAAGTTTCGAATCCATAAAAGTCGGTATTCCAAAAATACAACAGATCAGGACCATTCCCGCTGCTTTCATCATCGGCGTTATCCATAGATGTCCAACCTGACGGTAGATTTGTTGTATCCAAGCCAAACAGGTTTCCTAGGGTTTGTGCTGCATATATTTCTACAGTTGTACCAATCGGGATAAAAGTCGAAAGAGTGGTTGACGATTCGGTGTTTGAAAGTCTTTGGGTACTGCTGAGGGTACCAAAGCTCAAAGTGTTTGTACCATTGTCCTGAATCAGAAATACCCGACCATAACCATTACTCGAAGTATCCGTAATTTTGACAAAGTGGGGACCTCCAACGACTGTGACTTTAGGTGCCACCGTGTATCCTGAACCTCCGCTAAAAGAAGCAATGGAAAGTTCACCGGAAGAAACGCTCGCAGTTGCCGTTGCCGTATCACCAGTGTCATCGGGTGCGGCAATAATGATTTCAGGTGCTTCCACAAATCGGGCATCCGATCCATTGAAACCGTTTACGGAAGTGGAAAAGGCACCAATGTAATCAACAGATATGGATGTGACACTTCCTCCACTGACTGAAGCAGAGACTTTGGGCAAGAGAATATCGACATCAAATGCACTATCCTTAAAAGGAGCATTGTATTCCAAGGTGGAATTTTGCTCGGAAGAGAAAAATATTGAACTATTTCCGTCCCATACGTTGGCGACAACCCCGCTAAAAACCGCGTCACCTGCAAGCCCGGCGCTTGCAACATAGTAAGTCGGCGAAGATATGCTACCTGCACTTATGGAAATGTTTGTTGAACCACTGGATCCAGCACTCGCTGAAGAAGCAAATACAGATATCGAGCAATCAAGAAAAAAGAAATAGATGAACAGGAAAAGGCATTTTTTCATAGGCTTGAGTGGACTGGTTAATTTCAATTAGCGCTAACTATCTAAATATTACACTAGAAAGTCTTTTTTTTTCAAAGAAATAATTACAATCATTCATAAAAATCATAATAATAATTTGATTTGGTATTAACTTATCCTTCAAAAATACCTTTGGATTTGATTAACAGGCATCCCAGAAAAAGGATATTGATGCCCCACCAAACATAGGACGAATATTTACTTTCCACACATAGGTTCGAACAAACCGTGCCTAAAACAAAGTAGGTTATGCAAATTAAAATTCCAAAAACCAAACTGTAAAAGGAGTCCCTTCGCCCAAATTTGATGGAAAAGGTAATATCAAAAATGAAATAAACAATGGAGAGAATCCGAGTGCTGTGTTCTTACCAAGAATGTCTCTAGCCTGTTTTGATCTTATCGGATCTGCAGTTTCGTTAGCCACATCCAAAAGTTCAAAAAAACCCAATCTCTTGATGTTTTTTCTTTTGCCCTCTCCTATCTTAAATTCCAAAGGTTCACTGAGCTTTCGAAAGCTGACAAAAGTTGAATCCACACCAAAATAAAAATTTTCTTCATCATCGATGGACTCAATGTCAACGTTTTGAGGATACAACCGGAGCAAACCTCTCTCCAAGTCTCTGTGTATTCTTGCTTCAAGTGCATTAAGCACCAGTTTTGGCTGATCGCTTTCACCATAGAGGCTTATGCGCAAGTTTTTCCACAAATAATGATTTGTCTTAGCAACGGAAAGGGTGATTTTTTTTGCGTCAAATCCATCAACACCTGCAATATTGAATATGCTCAATGCTGTTGACTCATTGTCTGCACCATTGAGATTGAAGGTGAGCTCACCATCTCTTTCAAGAATGATGGAAACATTTTCCCAGGCCAGATCATCTCGCAAAGAATCGAAATATGCCCGATTGATTGGTCCCCATTGTAAAGCCGAAAATAGGGAAAGTACCGAAATGAATAAGCTGAAGGTAATAATCGGCAAGGAAAGTCGCACATTGCCAACTCCAAGAGAATTCAATGCCAAGATTTCCCTGCTGGATGACCACTTACCGAGTGAATATGAGAGTGCAACCGCAAATCCAAAGGGAATTGCCATAGATAGGGCATACGGGACCAATAAAAGAATAAATCCCAAAAGGGACTGATTCGATTTTCTCAAAATCCAAAACACGGAATCTTCGTGACGAAGTAGATTCGCCATCACCAAAAGAAACGTAATCAGAAATACTGCAAACAAGCTGTATAAAAAAAGCTCTTTTATGACGTGCCTGATAATAATTTTGGGCGTTTTCATAACCTTTGGGAATTTAGAGACGAATCTTTACCAAATCTGAAGGTACATCTACGCCTACTGTTCCATGCTCCACAATTGTTACTGCTATTTTATATCCAAATTCCAACGCACGCAGTTGTTCCAGTTTTTCGAGTTTTTCCATTTTGCCCTGCTTAAGTTTCGAAAATTCAAGGAGAAAATTCTTCTGATATGCGTACAAACCAAGATGTTTGAGTGGTAAACTATTTTTGTGCGAAAAATCTTCAAATCTCTCCGAATCCCTGTGATAAGGAATTGAGGAACGTGAAAAATACATTGCAAAACCCTCATTATCGAGAACTACCTTAACTTGATTGGGATCATGAAAATCATGACTTTTGCGAAAATGCGTAGCCAAAGTGGAAATTTCTGCATCAGGTTTTTCCAATCCGCTTACCAAAGACATAATGTGTTCTTTACGAACCATTGGTTCATCCGCCTGCACATTAATAACTTTATCCCTTCCGAGTTTGAGATTAGCCTGAGCTATCCTGTCCGTACCAGATGGTAAGTCAGGATCTGTTCTTATGCACTCAAAACCCTCTTTGCTCAAAATCTCTTCTAGTTTCACTCCGTCGACCGCAAATATAATCTCGAACTCCCCAGCAACCTCAGCAAGCCTTTTTGCCGTATGCAAAACAAGAGGAAGTCCCTCTAACTCGCAAAGGAGTTTATTGGGGAAGCGAGTCGATGCCAATCGAGCGGGAACAATAATGGTGGGTAAATTTGGCTGCATTTGGCAGAACTGAAAATTAGGTAACTTTCTTTGGTTGTCGCAAGCAAAACTTTGAATATCCTGTATTCACTAATATGATTTCACCACAAAATGCCCAACATGAAAAACTAAATTCGCGCTTTTCTCTGCCCGATGAACATGGTCGGTTCGGACCTTATGGAGGATCTTTTGTCCCAGAAACACTTTCTTATCCGTTAAAGGAGTTGTCATCTGCTTATGAGGAAGCGAAGAATGATCCTAAGTTCAAAGAAGAATTGAATGACTTGTTAAACGATTTTGCAGGTAGACCTACCAAACTTTATCATGCGAAAAAAATTTCACAAAAGATTGGAGGTGCCCAGATCTTTCTTAAGAGAGAAGACCTTCTCCACACGGGTGCACACAAGATTAATAATGCACTTGGACAAGCTTTACTCGCCAAAAGAATGGGAAAGAAGAGGATCATTGCTGAGACTGGAGCTGGACAGCACGGAATAGCAACAGCAGCCGTTTGCGCAAAATTTGGTTTTGAATGTAAGATTTACATGGGTGCGGAAGATATGCGCAGACAGTCACTCAATGTTTTTAAGATGCGTCTAAGCGGTGCAGAGGTTCATGGGGTAGAAGCAGGAAGTAAAACTCTTAAAGAAGCCATTAACGAAGCCATGCGAGACTGGGTTACGCACGTAAGAAGCACTCATTATATTTTGGGCTCTGCTTTGGGGGCACACCCCTACCCCGGTATGGTTAGGGACTTTCATCGAGTAATCGGAGAGGAAACCAAAAGACAATTTTTAGAAAAATATGAACGCTTACCTGATGAAATGGTCGCTTGTGTTGGAGGAGGAAGTAATGCAATAGGGTTTTTCTTCGATTTTCTCGAGGAGGATTCCGTAAGATTGACTGGCGTTGAAGCTGGAGGACGCTCGCTGCAAGAAGGCCAACATGCCGCCCGTTTTGAAGGAGGTCAGCTTGGCATCCTGCAAGGTTGCAAGACATGGATTTTGCAAAACAATGAAGGTCAAATTAATCCTACACACTCCGTTTCCGCTGGACTTGATTATGCTGCAATAGGTCCCGAGCACTCTTATTATCGTGATCAGGGAAGAATATCTTTTGGATATGCCAGCGACAATGATGCTCTTGAGGCTTTCAAGTTGTTAACTTGCGAGGAGGGTATCTTACCTGCTCTTGAAACTTCTCATGGTCTGGCATATGCCTTCAAAAGAGCTTCTGAATGCTCAAGTGATCACATGATCTGCGTTAATCTTAGTGGCCGGGGGGATAAAGATGCTATGGAAGCTGCAAGGATTATGGGTGTTGAGGGATTACCCGAGATGTCGTTTGGATGAAAAGTATGACCGGATATGGACGGGCACATGCACCTTTCAACGCGCACACTATATCTTTAGAAATCGCTTCGGTTAACAAAAGAAACCTTGAGGTTGTCTTATCCGGCCCAAGGGAATGGCAATCTTTTGAAATTCATTCCAATAAGCGAGTTTCATCTAAGATTGATAGAGGCCGCATTCGCATTTCCATCTCAGTCGAATCTCCAAGTTATGACGCTCAAACATTTAATGAAAAAAATTTCATCACCGATGATGTTAAAAATTTCAAATCCTTACTTGAGAATCTCGAACTTGACACAAAACTTACCCCAACAGACATCATTAACTTGTTAAAACTTCGAAACTCAAAAGAAAGCATTTCTTTTAAGATAGAGGAAATTTTCGAACTGCTCGATTCCATTCTAAGTGATGCATTAAATCAAATGCTTGAAATGAAGGAACAAGAAGGTTTGGCTTTAAAAAATGATATTGTGAAGAGAACTTCTAAAATCGGTAAACTTACTGGACAAATCAAGACTGAGAGCAATGGAATGTCTAATGAGTGGCAAAGAAGATTACTGGACAGACTTAATTCATCTGGTATGAAGTTTGATCTGGATGATGATCGTATTTTGAAAGAGATCGCTCTATTTGCCGATAAATGCGACATTTCGGAAGAAATTACAAGAATTGAAAGCCATCTTGAGCAGCTTGTTCAAACCATTGACCACACAGGTAGCATTGGGCGTAAAATTGAATTTCTTCTTCAGGAAATGGGTAGGGAATTTAATACGATATGTGCTAAATCCTCGAAGGTATCCTGTACCCAATTAGCACTTGATGCCCGTTCGGAACTCGAAAAAATTAAAGAGCAGGCAATGAATGTGGAATAACCTTTGGTTAGGTTGTACCAACTGAACCTTCTGTCTCCTTTTTCCTTGAATCAAGAATTGACCAAATGAAATAGCTTGTTGCTCCAAGAAAAATTCCTGAATCAGCAACATTAAAGATAGGATAGTCGTAATTTATTATCGGCAAAAAAACATCGATAAAATCTACTACCTCTGCTGGGTTACGAAAAATTCTATCCGTAAGATTTCCAACAATACCACCACAGATAAGACCGAAAATATATTGTTGGGGCAAGGACACTATTTCCAAGCTCTTCCTAAAAGTGAAAATACCCAAAAGAGCCACAAAGGACAAAATGGTCAAAAACTCAGGATAATCTGAAAGCATACTCCATGCAGCACCAGGATTTGTAACATAAGTTATCTCTAAAAAGGCATCTACTCCACTGATGCCGTCAATCAAAATAATCGGTTCATACCTTAGTTCATGAGCTCTTGTGACAATCCACGATTTAGTGATTAGATCTAGTATGTATACAACTATCCAAACGATCCAAAACCTTTTGTAACTTAGCACGGCTTCTTAAATGGATTTTTTATTATTCATCCATTCCAAGAGTAGAATCGGAAATACTTGCGAATGCTCCAACGCTTGATCCGCCATCACGAATTTTCCTTTTTTCAAAGAGATCCTGTCCTTCAAGAGAAAAACGGGTAAATGGAACCGCCTTCAAACGGTTTTTCTTGATTGGTTTTTTAGTTTCCTGGCAGATCCCAAAAGAGCCATCAAAAATGCGATCAATTGCATCTTCAATTTCATTAAGTGCATCTTGTTCGTTAGCAACCATCGATAAAGCTACATCACGATCAAAGGTTTCAGTTCCGGCATCACTAGAATTTAGTGACAATTCCCCAGAAGAATCTCTGGCAGAAGCACCAATTGTTTCGCTTGATCTTTCTCCTAGAGCTCCCTTCAACGACTTGCGAAGTTCCATCAGGTCATTGTAATATGACTGCCATTGTTTGGGTACCTTTTTAGGGTCACGAATAGGTTTGGAGGTTACAGCTGAAATTCCTGAGCCAAAACCAAGAATGTCATCGACTGAAGCAGTATCTAATTTCTTAACTTTTGCAGAAGATTTTTTACTCGCAGTTTTCTTAACCTTTTCAGTCTTGGCTGATTTTTTTTCTTCTTTTCTCGAATCCTTCTTTCTCATTGAAAGAATGCTACGAACATCTTCAAGAGTGAAAGTCTTACTCTCTTTCTTGGAGGAATTCTCATTGGTTGGGCTTTTAGCACTCTTTGAAATGATTTCTCTCACCTTGCTTTCCACCACCGCTTCCTTGGAAGCTTCCTTTTTCGATGACTTAGCTGTTTTCTTGGTTATGGGGACCGTCTTTTTTGCGGTGGCCTTCTTACTCGAGACAGGTTGTTTTTTCGTAGGTGCAGTCTTTGTTTTCTGCTTAACTGCTGGGTCTTTGCTGGTGGGTTTGGCTTTATTTGGACTTTTTCTTTTTTTTGTCATGGGAATATAAAATTTAATTAGTAATTTTTGAAAGAACTTCTGCACAGCGTGGTGAGACCGATCCCCAATTTTCTACTTCAACCAATTCTGGGACCCACCTCCAACTTCTAGGGCATCTAACTCCAGAAGCATGCTTGGCATCAATTTTTATCTCACCGCTTCCTTCATCCCCTTTAATAATAACCGATGAAACAATGAATAGTTCAGTAAGATCTTCACTATTTCTTGTCAAAACATCATAGAGTGGATTTTCATATGGACAAGCAATCACAATTTCAGCATCTAGGGATTGTCCAATTTCTTTTGTGGTCCGTAACGATTCTAAGACTTCATTTATTTTAGAGTCCTTCAAATCAAGTAACATCTGACAGTCTTTGGCTTGACTGGAGTTTATCCATTCTTCCATTACTTCAGGCCAATGTTCTAGAACAAGGAATTCTGAGCTCAATTTTTGATTTGTCCTATGAAATGACCATGCTTCATCTGCTGTAAAAGGAATAATTGGGCCTATGAGCTTAATAAAAGTCTCAAAAATTTCATGTAAGGCAGTTTGCGTTGACCTCCTCCTGAAATCATCTGGATGTAAGGTATAAAGTCTATCCTTGATGACGTCATGATATGTAGAAGAAAGTACTCCTGTGCAAAACCGATTAATAAGCTGTACGGCACGGTGTAATTCATAAGATTCCATCGCTTCAGTTAATTCATGCACAAGTTCTGCAGTTTTTGAAATTGCCCAGCGATCGATAAGGTCCAATTTTTCGGTAGGGAGGGAATGTTCTTCCCAAATGAAGTCGCTTAAATTTCCAAGTTGAAACCGAATCGTATTTCGTAGCGTTCGATAGGAACGTACAACTTGATCCAAAATTTCTTCCGAAAGCGGAATATCTCTTCTAAAATCTTCTGAACATACCCACAAGCGTATAACATCTGCACCATATTTCCCTACATAAGAATCTGCAGTTTGTGGCTTGCCATCACTTTTGGAGATCTTTCTGCCTTCTCCATCAACAACAAATCCATGAGTCAAAATTCGCTTGTATGGAGCCTTACCATAAGAAGTCATACTTGTCCAAAGGGAGCTTTGAAACCATCCACGATGCTGATCGCTGCCTTCCAAATAAAGATCCGCAGGCCAAGTGAGGCTGTCATCATTTCGAAGAACTGATCGATGGCTACATCCCGAGTCAATCCATACATCCAAGGTATCCTTGCCTTTGAACAACTCTTTGCCTTTCCACGGATCATCCAATTCATACCCATCAATCAGTGAATCTTCTTCAGAAGAAAACCATAAGTCTGAACCATGCTTTTCAACTTTGGAAGCAAGATGACGAATTAAATTCGCATCAAGCAAAGGGTTTCCTTCCTTATCGAAGAATACTGGTATTGGAACGCCCCACGCCCTTTGTCTTGAAATGCACCAATCAGGCCTAGATTCCAAAAAGCCCTTAATTCGGTTAGACCCCCATTCTGGAGTAAAATTTACTTCTTGAAGCTTCTCGATGCAATTACTCCTCAGATCATTTTTATCCAACGAAACAAACCACTGATCCATTGCACGGAAAACCACTGGTGTCTTACTTCTCCAACAATGGGGGTATTGATGATGATGATTCTCCTTAGCCAAGAGTCGGTTGTCTCTCTCCAAAATTTCCAAAACTTTTTGATTTGCCATACATCCGTTAGCCTTTTCCAAAACAGACAAACCGACCAATTCGTCAGGTATCAATCCATCTTTCACATAGCATCCGTTATCATCCAGTGGGCAGTAAACTTCGATGCCATGTTCCAGACCAGTAAGATAATCGTCCAAACCATGCCCAGGAGCAATGTGAACACATCCAGTACCAGAATCCATTGTAACATATTCAGCCTCCAAGACCGGACTTTCGCGCTCTATAAATGGATGTTGACAAATTTTTCCGGCCAAATCCTTACCTTCAATTGTTGTGACAACTTCGGCTTCTTCCAAATTGCATGTCTTAATAAAATGTTCAACTAAAGACTCTCCAACCCAATAGTAAGAATTTTTGGAATGTATCTTAGCATACTTCTCGCGTGGATGGACAGCTACAGCCATATTTGCAGGTAATGTCCAAGGAGTAGTTGTCCAGATTACTATCGAGACATTGACCTGATCATCAATTAGTTTGAAAGGAACGTAAATGGAGGGACTAATATGATCTTTATATTCAATTTCAGCCTCCGCTAATGCAGTTGAACAAGGGATTGACCAATAGATTGGTTTTTTGCTCCTGTAAATCAAACCTTTGTCAACAAAATCTGCAAAAGTCCTCAGAATTTCGGCTTCATAGGCTGGATTCATTGTACGATATTCTTTTTCCCAATCAGCCAAAACACCCAAACGCTTGAACTGGCGACGTTGAGTCTCAATATAACTTTTGGAAAAATCAGCACAAGACTTGCGAAGACTGAGGTTGTCATACTCATGCTTTTTCTCACGAAGCTTTTTGGTGACTTTGAATTCAATGGGAAGACCATGACAGTCCCAACCAGGAACATAAGGAGTGGAAAATCCCTGAGCATTCTTGAAACGAATAATTGTATCTTTAAGAATTTTGTTCAGGGCAGTTCCCACATGAACATCCCCATTGGTAAAAGGCGGACCATCATGCAGGACAAAAGCTTTGGAATCCTTATTTTTTTGAAGAGTTTTTTCATAAACTCTTGAATCTTCCCAATGCGTTATTCGTTGTGGTTCATTTTCCACAGCATTTGCCCGCATAGGAAACTCTGTTTGCGGTAAATTAAGGGTATCTTTAAGCTTATTAGCTTGGTTCATGGGAAACTTCTACAGATAATCTTCGAAGTTGGGTAAGATGGAGTAATAAATGACTAAGTCAAGAATGGATTCAACGCACTCGTTTGTCCTTGCAATTGATAAACACGAAGAATAGCAACCATCACTTCATTTGTGTACGAATTATTTGATATTTTAGGTTCTTATTTGGAGGAATTTTTATTTCCCTGTTTTATTGCTTTTCTCCTCGGGTCAACGGTGCTTGGCTTCTTCTTGCTGACAAAAGGGGGTGATTTGCTTTCTGATTACTGTTCAATCTTTGCAGAAAAACTCGGAGTTCCTCCAGTTATTATTGGACTTACTATCGTTTCAGTTGCTACATCGGCTCCAGAGCTTTTCACTTCGATAGCTGCCATCAACTCAAGTGCAGGAGGATTGGTACTCGGGAATATAACTGGTTCAAATGTGGCTAACATCGGCTTAATTTTGGGCATCTCATTACTAATTAAACCCATTAGCACTCACAATGCAGTCGCACCACAACAGTTAATTATATTGGCGGTTGCAACCTTTGGGTTCAGTTGTGCCATAGGATTTAACCAAAATTCAGAACTTGGTATGCTTACTGGGCTTTTATTGATATTATTCATCATTTCTTATCTTTTAGGTCTATGCATCACATCACTTAAAAAAAGAAGTCAATTGCCTGCCTCAATTGGAGATTCGGAAAAAGAGCGGCCATCGCTATTTATTGTAATAATAATGATTTTTGTAGGTGGAATCCTTTTGTGGATGGGTTCAGAATCTTTGGTTTATGGCTCTAAAAATCTCGCGGAGCTGGCCAATGTCCCAAGTGAACTCATTGGATTTACATTGATTGCCATTGGTACAAGTCTTCCAGAGCTTGCAGCTTCCATTTCCTTACTAAAAAAAGATGAGACTCAAATGCTTTTGGGAAATATAATAGGATCTAATATTTTTAATATCGGACTTGTTGGAGGAGTGGCAGGCATTCTAGGTCCCATAGAAAGTGAATCACCATACCCATGGATAGATCATTCTTCGATGATCATCTTCACCTTGATTCTAATATTTTGGATGCGAGGTAAAAATCTAAGTTTTAAAAATGGCTTAATTCTTTTGGTACTTTACTTCTTCGCCTCTTTGACAACTTGGGTGGCCAACTCCTAATAATCAACTATTTTCTCCTACTTGAAACCTAAAAAAGGTACCAACTGACAATTCACAACCTAATTCTGAAGAAGTTTTGTCAAGTAGATCTTTGACCGATGAATCAGGGTCTTTGACAAACGGTTGTTCTAACAAGCAGGAGGCAGAAAAGTACTTCTCAAGTTTCCCAGCGACAATTTTTTCAATAGCTTGTGGTGGTTTTCCTTCTGCTTGGGCCATGGCGATTTCTTTTTCCTTAGAAACGAGTTCTTCAGGAACTTCTTCTCTAGAAACACAGACTGGAGAGGTAGCTGCAATATGCATGCATAAATCTTTAGCAAGAGAAACAGCACTTTCATTGCTGCTTAAGTCTTCTGTATTGGATGAAACAATCGAAATCATAACAGCTACCTTGGCACCAGTATGAACGTAGCTTTCAACAATACCATTCGTTACTACTTCGACGATTTGAGATCTTGAAATCTTGATATTTTCACCAATCTTACCAACTTGTTCAGTTCTCTTATTTTCTAGATCGGCTTCAGGTTCACTCAATAATGTCTGAGCAACTTCCTTCGAAAAGCTTATGAAATCCTCATTTTTTGCAACGAAGTCGGTTTCACAATTCACTTCAACAAGAATCCCCTTCTTTCTATCCTCAGTAACAGCATTCGAAATTATGCCCTCCCCTGCTTCACGACCTGCTTTTTTTGCAGCAGAGGCAACACCCTTCTTTCGAAGAATAGAAATTGCTTCTTCTAAATCTCCGTTTGTTTCTGCTAATGCACGCTTACAATCGATAAGACCTGCACCAGTTTTTTCGCGCAAGTCCATGACAGCTTCTTTGGTTATGTTTGACATATTTTTTGTACGCTGAACGAGGTTATTCGTCTTTTGTGGAATCAGTTTCGGGTTCTTCAATTTCAGTAATTTTCTCTTCCTCATTGGAGGAAGATTCTTGTGAAACATCTTTTGCAGCAGGTTCAGTTATTTCGGTGGATTCTTCTTTTCGATCATCAAAATCACTCTCACTATAACCCTCAGGTAATGTCACTTCCGGCTCGTCTTCCTGATCGACGAAATCGGGTTCCTGTGTAATTGGAGTAATGTCTTTTCTCTTCGTTGGAGTTGAAACCCTGTTTGATGCACCTGTCTGGATTGCATCAAGAACAACATCAACTATAATCCGAATAGACTTGGCTGAATCGTCATTACCAGGGATGGGATGAGATAAAACACTAGGATCCGAATTACTATCCACTAATGCAATGACGGGTATTTTGACTCTATTGGCTTCAGCCACTGCGATCGCTTCGTTATGTGAATCAATTACGAACAACGCACCAGGAATACCCTGTAGATTGAGCATCCCTTCAAAATTTCTGTGCATTCTGGACATTTGACGTTTTATCGCAGCGACCTCTTTACCATGCATCTTATCGAGACTGCCATCTTCTTCCATCCGTAAAAAACTTTTATATTTTGCCAAACTGGAGGATACGGTTTCAAAATTGGTTAGAGTTCCTCCCATCCAACGATTAACGCAAAAGGGCATGTTAGTTGCGGCAGCTAACTCTCTTATGGGCGTTTCAGCTTGTCGTTTCGTTCCGACCAGAAGAATTTGTTTACCTTGAGACACAATTTCTTCTATGGCTTTCGATGCATTCTCTAATAAATCGTATGTTTTCTCAAGATCGATAATAGATATTCCATGGCGATTATCGAAAACATATGGTTTGGATTTTGGATTCCATCTACGCAATTGATGTCCAAAATGGACACCTGCGTCCAGAAGATCTTTAACTGTAATGTTCATAGTGATTTTTAAAGCCCGAGCCGAACAAGCTTGGGAGAAATAATTTTCTTTTTTGTAGGGTTATAATTTTTGGGAGCAGGGGCAGGATTTGAACCTGCGACCTTCAGGTTATGAGCCTGACGAGCTACCAGACTGCTCCACCCTGCTGCAGAGGCGTATATCATGATTCCTAAATGTAAAAAAGCAATAAAAAACACTTCATTCTCTTCGATTATTTCATTCGTTGCCATAAACAGAATTTTCTGAAAAGTAATGTTATGGCGTGTTTACGTGAAATTGTGAAATTCTGTAATAAGCGGATCTTAGTGGATACAATAAAAGACTTCCCTGGTGCTTTCAACGGGCTACAAATTGAAAACAACGGAAGCGTAAGTAAAATTGGAGCAAGTGTAGATGCGGGCTTAATTCCATTTAAGAATTCTATTAATGAAAGTATTGACTTTCTTATCGTGCATCACGGTCTTTTTTGGACTCCTCCCACTCCTCTTATTGGCTCCAACTATGCAAAGGTGCAACAATGCTTAAGCAATAATCTCGCTGTGTACGGTGCACATTTGCCTTTGGATTGCCATCCTGAAATTGGAAACAATGCAATCCTTGCTTCTAAGTTAGACCTTCCCCAAGCAGGAACATTTTTAAGCTATGAAGGGAATGACATTGGATTAACAACAGACTGCCAGATATCCAGAATAGAATTGTCCAAAAGATTGCATGAGCTATTTCCTAGGGGAATCCATAAGATGGAATACGGTCCCTCTAATCCTTCAAAAATCGCCATTCTTACTGGTTCAGGTCAAAGTGCATTTGAAGAATTAGAAGCAATCGGGGCGGATAGCTTCATAACCGGTGAATTAAAACAGCATCACTTTAATTTAGCACAAGAACTAAATCTAAATGTCTACAGTTGTGGACATTATGCAACTGAAACTTTCGGAGTTAAAGCACTTGGAGAAGAAGTAGCTAGCAATTTCGATCTTCCCTTTGAGTTTATCGATACCGAATGTCCGCTATGAATCTGTCATTGCGAAACAACACCTTTTAATATTTAATGCAACCATGGTTAAAATTGGTTTATTAAATGGTCCAAACCTTGATCGTCTAGGGAAAAGAGAACCAGAAATCTACGGTTCGATAACCCTAGATGAAATTGTGAAAAAACTTAATCTCGTTGCGAGTGAATTAGGTTGTGAATTAGTTTCTAGTCAATCAAACCATGAAGGTATTTTGATCGACAAGATTCACGAATGGGGAGATACCGGGTTCTCCGGTCTAATACTCAATCCCGGCGGTCTCACCCACACCAGCGTTGCCCTGCGAGACGCCGTTGTCACCTCAGGTCTAAAAACCGTAGAAGTTCACCTTTCCAACATCCACGCTCGCGAAGATTTCCGACACAAATCCCTCATCTCGGGCATCGCGGCTGCCGTCGTAGCCGGCATGAACCACCATGGTTACGTGTCTGCCCTTCGCTACCTATCTGAGGAAGCCTAGATCTCCTAGAGTCCACCATTTGAGACATATAATTCCTATTGCAGACAATAGTAGGAAATTAGTTTAACGATGATGGCAGAAGAAATAGTTAACTCTGTCATCACTTTACCAAATCGTGAGCAGAGACTATCAACAAACCAGCGTTCTTTCCTAAACCGACCTCGTCGCAATATTCTAAAGCGATTTAAGATCGTTCATCCGAAGAGTCTCATACAATCGTATCACCCATGAAAAAATCGTTACCTTTATCATCGGTGATGATGAAAGCGGGGAAATCCTCAACTTCTATTTTACGCACGGCTTCCATACCCAATTCTTCGAATTCAAGTGTCTCCACTTTCCTAATGCAGTTCTGGGCAAGACGTGCAGCTGAACCCCCAATGCTACCCAGATAAAATCCTCCGTGCTTCTTGCACGCCTGAACGACCATCTTAGAACGGTTCCCCTTCGCCAACATGACAAGGGACCCTCCAGCCTCCTGGAACTTGTTCACAAAAGCATCCATCCTACCTGCAGTAGTTGGACCAAAGGAGCCTGATGCGTAGCCTTTCGGAGTCTTGGCAGGTCCTGCATAATAGATGGGATACTGCTTGAAATAATCTGGCAAACCATGTCCTTCGTTTAATCTTTCGCGAAGTTTTGAATGTGCCAAATCACGAGCAACAATAAGAGGACCGGACAAGGAAAGCCTTGTTCGAACAGGATATTTTGAAAGTTCTTCGAGAATGTTTTTCATTCCTGAATTAAGATCAATTCGAATGGCCTCAGAATCGTCTTCGGGTAAATCTGGTAGAAAACGTGACGGATTGGTTTCGAGCTTTTCCAGAAAAACACCTTCTTTCGTTATTTTCGCCAAGGCTTGACGGTCTGCTGAACAACTCACGCCAATGCCTATCGGCAAACTCGCCCCGTGACGTGGCAGGCGAATCACCCGAACATCAAGACAGAAATATTTCCCACCGAACTGTGCTCCAATCCCGCGCTTCTGAGTAAGCTCAAGAATTTTTGCTTCTATTTCAGGACAACGAATCCCATCTCCTCTGGAATCACCATGAGTTGGCAAATGATCGAGATACCTTGCTGAAGCCAATTTAACCGCCTTTAAGTTAGCCTCTGCAGAGGTTCCTCCAATAACAATCGCTAGATGATAGGGAGGACAGGCTGCTGTACCAAGAGCTGCAATTCTTTCATCCAAATATTCGAGCAAAAGATCCTCTTTAAGCAACGAAGGTGTACCTTGATGTAAAAAAGTCTTATTTGCAGAGCCACCACCCTTCGCCATGAAAAGAAAATTATATTCATTTCCTTCGGTGTGAAGAAGATCAATTTGCGCTGGTAAATTTGATTTTGTATTTTTTTCCTCGAACATGCTCAAAGGAGCAAGTTGAGAAAAACGCAAGTTGTCTGAGGCATACGTTTCCGCAATTCCTTTGGATATTGCATCTTCATCCCCACCGACTGTCCAAACTAGCCTGCCTTTTTTCCCTAGCACTATGGCTGTTCCGGTATCTTGGCACATGGGAAGGATCCCTTCTGCTGCTATCTGTGAATTTTTTAGAAGATCCAAGGCAACGTAACGATCGTTAGGTGAAGCTTCTGGATCTTCCAAGATTGATCTTAATTGCAAAAGGTGTTCACTGCGCAAAAAATGAGAAATATCATGAAAAGCTTCTTTGGCCAGAGCGGTTAATGAACTGGGCTCCAAATGCAGCAGAGTTTCTCCTGCATACTCAGAAGTGCTTATTTTGGAGTTGAGGTATTCCAATTTCCTCCAGCTTATTTCTTTTTTTTCCATTTGCTGAGACTAGACTAGAAATCCGAGGAGGAGTTATTATCTTGGATATTCGATTTTGGATCAAAATTTGAGATGCTTTTATTATTGTCTATCTTAATGGAATTGACTTGTGCTAATGTTTTCTCGCTTTGTGGACGAGTCGATACACTGATGGGAACTACTAATTCTTTTCCATCTCTTTTAATCGTAAACTCTAAGATGGTTTTCGGCTCTGAAAAAAAACTAACATTAGCCAAGTCTCCTTGGTTTTGTATAAGTTGATTTCCAACTTTTAAAAGAATATCGCCAATTTTCAAATTGGACTTTTTAGCAGGTGAATTCTCCACAAAACCGTTAATAACTACATCAAAGGAGTTCGATTCATTAATTTTGAGCGTAGTAGTTATTCCAAACCAACCGTATTCCACTTCGCCTGATAAAAGTAAATCATCTCTAATTCTTTGACAGGCTTTTGCGGGTAATAAAAAAGATGATTTCAAATCAGGAAGAGCGGCATGCGTTATACCTACAAATCTCCCATTTAAATCAAAAACAGGCGCACCGACTTCACCGGGTCCAAGTGCCAAACTTGTTCGTATCATTTTCGTTGGAAAAAGCCTCTTACCAAAAGAATATTCATGGCTTTGCAAAAGGCCCCAAGTTGGACCGACCTCAAATTCCAAAGCACAAGTGATCCCTACAAGAAAAGATCCGACATTTAAATTTTTCGAAGAATCATTAACACGAATGTAATCAATGTCGGCCGGTACTTCCACTAGTTTTAGAAGTGATAAGTTACACATGGGGTCATGACCCACTTCGTCAGCAAGTAAATAAGATGCCTTGTACTCGATCCAAATTCGATCTGCTTTGGGAAGTAGTCCTGTCGTAAGGATATGGCCCTCTTTGCTAACAAAGAAACCACTTCCAATCTTAAGGTGTTTCTTAATCTTATCTCCGATTTTGGAAACTTGGGTTGCCTTTACTCTAACTACTGATTGAGATTTTTCCACGAAAATGGTCCTTATGCGTGATTCAAGAGATAATGACGAATCTTGGGCACAGACAAAAGCATGTTGAAAAAAAACGAGCAAAAAGTACCCGAAACATAAAGCTGCGGGTGAGTGCACGATTTTAAAAGGTAAAGTTAGACAGGGGAGATGCTGGTATTGAAATATCTTCAAATACGAAAACGGGAGCAACAAATGTGGAGTCGTTTTCAGAAACATCCATATTTTGCAAAGAAAAACTCATATCAAAATCATCATCGAGAATTGTAAGATATGAGTTATTGGCAAATTCAATTTCACTGTTTGTAAGATCGTTAGATAGCTTTTCAAAATTATCGCTTGATTGAGATGAAAAAGCAGTTTGATCGACGGTGCTTAATTTTATGGATTTGATGTCGTTAACTGAGGATAAATAAATTTGTTGAAAACCAAAAAAAGAGAAAACTAACAAACAGGTCAGGTATAAAATCTTTTTTGGGGAAAAGTTTGAAGAATCTTTGTGGTAAGATTCTAGAGCTCTAATTTTTACTTTTTCATCAAAATCAGCCCAACTGTCTGGTATCGGATTTGATAATTTTTTTGAAATAAGCAGATCATTCAAACTTGGTTTATTTCGAAAATTTTTCATGTTATCTGACATAATCGCTTAAAGTTGATTGGAGTTGAAGCTTAGCATAATGCAAGCGGGATCTAACTGTACCTTCAGTACATTTCATAATTTGAGAGATTTCCTTATGGCTGAGACCATCAATTTCATATAAAACTACAATAGTTCTATGTTTGTCAGACAATTTCGATAAGGCTTCGTTCAATTTTTCATGCAATTCGTTGAGAAGAGTGAACTTGTCAGATGTAACTTCTTTTGAAGTAAATTCAGCATTACCATCATTTCCTCCAGAATTTCCCAGAAAATGTTCGAAGCTAAAAAGTTTTCTTTTCCTTTTCCTTTTCAAAAAGGTTAGAGTTAAATTGACGCCTATTCGATAAAGCCAAGTGAAGAATGAAGATTTTTTCCTGAATTTTGAAATTGATCGGAAAGCCTTCACAAAGGTTTCTTGGGTCAGGTCAGCTGCATCTGAATGATTAAGTGTCATATTGTAGATGACACCATACATTCTTTCTCTGTAATGAACCATAATTTGGTCAAATGCCTCAAAATTTCCACATATTGCTCGATCAACAAGAGAGTTGATATCAGTGGATTCGGAGGTTTGTACTAACCTTTCCGAAGTTTTACCATTGAAGGAAGTATCCATAACCTTCCTTATTGAATTACAACTAAGAGTGAACCGCAAGAAAATTACTATGCTTAAGTTCGTTGATAATGGAAACTTTTGACGAAAACGAGTCTATGAAGTCAAACAAGTTGCCTTTGGTTGTGGAGTTGCTTAGCGAATTGACTAGAAGATTTGTTTTTTCGAGCCTTGAATTGAAATAATTGACACACTTATTTAGAAT
>NZKO01000010.1 GCA_002692535.1 Opitutia bacterium | reverse complement strand
CTAGCCAGAAAACCAAGAAACATATCTATGGCGGAAGCAGCATCCCTTCCATTGGTAGGCATTACCTCTTGGAACGCCTTGATTGACCGAGGTAATGTTACCACTGATCAAAAAGTTTTGGTTCATGCAGGTGCGGGTGGGGTTGGTCAATTTGCCATACAATTGGCCAAAGCAACGGGTGCAGAGACGCACACTACAGTATCATCGGAACGGAAAGCTAAAATTGTAAAAGATTTAGGGTTAAATATTGCCATTAATTACAATGAATTTTCGGTTCAGCAGTATGTTACAAAATATGCAGGTGGAATTGGTTATGATCTTGTTTTTGATACAGTTGGTGGGTCCTGTCTGGACCAATCATTTTGGGCTGTGAAAGAGCATGGCACAGTCGTATCAATTGCGGCACGTTCAGAGCATGANCTGACTCCCGTNCATACGAAAAGCNTGAGNTTNCATGTNGTATTTATGCTCCTGCCAATTCTTCGAAATACAGGAAGGNAAAGCCATGGCGAGATCTTGANNAAAATCAGTGATTTGGTTGAACAATCGAAAATCAAACCATTATTNCATGAGCAAAGATTTTCCTTNGAAGAGGTTGGNAGAGCACATGAATNCTGGGAATCNGGAAATGCAATTGGNAAGATNGTCTTAGAAAATGTATGGTGAGAGTTTTGAAATTATGACACAAGAAAGAGTTGCCTATTTATCTTCTTATGGTCAAANTTTTCAATTCGTTCTTTATTAACAAGCCATNTGCTGCATCCATAGACAACCCAACATATTGGGTTACCAACCGAGTGCGAGAGCTTCTACGGTGGTACAGGGTCTTTTCCGGGATGCGCGGTTTTGGCACAACCGAAAACAGCGCTCTCCTCGCATACATCGCGAGCGAAGCGTATCAACCGAAAGGAAATACGCACAATGAATAATTCAGCATTAGCACAAACCGAAGAGATAGCACTTCGGATAGATGAGTCTAATTTAAATCATCATCTTTGGAATAACAATGGTACATGGTGGATTCACTATACCATATACCCAACTTCAGTAACTGCTGAGAGAATTCGGCATTCCCTTAAGACCAGGAACCTTAGTGAAGCGAGGGATTTAAGGGATAAAATCTTGAAGAGTTTGATTGACCAGACTGGTAAACTTGCCGCTTGATATAAAGCAGGGATTCTTTACTCCTTGCTTTGAAAATGGACGCCTTTCATAAGATAGGGTTATGTTTCGTTTCCAATTCTTTTGCAATGTTTGCAAATCATTTCTTATTCCCCTGTTGTTTTTCACTTCAGTGACTGCCCAACCTAAGGGATATCTTTACGACGAGGGGCAAGTAAAACCTTACAGCCTGCCCGATCCTTTAGTATGTGCAGATGGCACTTCAGTTACGGACAAAGATATCTGGCTGCATAAGCGAAGGTCCGAGATCTTACGGATATTTGAAGACGAANTATACGGACATTCGCCTGACAAACCTAAGAACATGCAATTTCAGGAAGCTGAAGAATGGACGACTGCTCTGGCTGGTAAGGCAANGAGAAAGCAAATCGTTATCCATTTGGGTAAAGGTGAAAAAGCTTTGGCAGTTAATTTACTTATCTACTCTCCAAGTGAATCAAAAGAGCCTGTACCTGGATTTCTAACCATTAATTTCAGTGGTAATCATACCGTAACTAATGATCCAAATATTAGGATTCCCTCATCTTGGGTTCGTAATAGGAACGGAATAAAGAATAATCGTGCCAGGGATAAGGATCGNGGAAGTTCCAGTTCAAGATGGGCAATCAATGAAATCATTATTCGGGGATATGCTTTTGCCACAGTTTATTATGGTGATATTGATCCCGATTTTCATGACGGTTACCAAAACGGACCNCACGCCNTCTTCAACTCTGCNGGTNNTAATATGCGGAAACCGTNGGACTGGGGTTCAATTGCCGCTTGGGCATGGGGTTTGAGTCGCTGTATGGACTATCTTGAAACAAACCCCATTATTGACACCAAGAGAGTAGCTGTGATGGGCCATTCCCGTCTCGGAAAAACTGCACTTTGGGCAGGAGCATCGGATCAGAGGTTCGCTATGGTTATTTCCAATAATTCAGGGTGTGGAGGTGCAGCTTTGAGCCGAAGAAAATTTGGTGAAACGCTAAAGAGAATCAATACTTCATTCCCTCATTGGTTTTGTGAAAATTTCAATAAATATAATGATATGGAAGAAAATTGCCCCGTTGATCAGCACATGCTTATTGCATTGTCAGCACCTCGACCCGTTTACATAGCTTCAGCAGAAGAAGATCTTTGGGCAGACCCTAAAGGAGAATTCCTCTCAGCACTTGGGGCAGAACCGGTTTATAAACTATTTGGTCATAATTTTGGTGTCACCGAACATCCTTTGCCCAACAAACCCGTTCACGGAAGAATAGGCTATCACTTGAGAAGTGGAAAGCATGATGTAACAGCTTATGATTGGGAGCAATATCTGAAATTTGCCGACAAGCACTTTAAATAAATTCATGAATAGCTTAAATTTATTTAAAAAAACAAAACATCTTAGAGTTTTTAATTTTGTTTTACTTTTACTTTCCAACATTTGTTGTCAGGCAGAGGAAGTGATAACCTCAATCGCCTTTGGTTCCTGTTTAAAGGAAACAAGGACTCAACCTATCTGGGAGAGTGTGATCGATTCCAAGCCCGATGTTTTTGTACTATTGGGAGATAACATTTATGGTGATACTCGGGATATGGACAAACTAAGAGAGAAGTGGAAAAGATTTGGGGCGATTGAGGGTTTTCAAAAACTTCGATCCAATTCCCGCCTTTTAGCGATTTGGGATGATCATGATTATGGAGAAAACGATGCAGGTGCTGAATATCCCGCAAAGTTCGAATCCCAAAAGATATTTCTAGATTTTCTTAATGAGCCTGAAGATTCAAAAAGAAGAAAGTCTCCAGGAATTTATGATTGCTTAACTTTAGGACCAGAAGGGAAACGCGTTCAGTTTATTCTATTGGATACTCGTTTCTTTAGAACATCACTCAAGAAAGAAACCATAAGACTAACGGGAAAAGGACCTTATGGACCCAACTATTCAGACAAAGCAGAAATTCTGGGTAAAGAACAATGGAGCTGGTTGGAGCAAAAGCTTAATGANCCCGCAGAGATAAGGATTATTGCCTCTAGCATTCAGGTTTTATCAATCAACCATGGTTGGGAGACTTGGGGCAATTTCCCCAAGGAAAGACAGCGACTTTTGAACTTATTGGGCAAGGTGAAGGGNAGAGTCATCATNATAAGCGGAGACAGGCATTCTGCTGAAATATCGAAGCTTAAAGATGAATTTCCCTATCCTCTGTTAGACATTACATCCAGTGCAATGAATCAAAGGCAAAGGCCTAATGTGGAGGAAAATAGTTACCGAATTGGAGAAAAATATTTTAACGAGAATTTTGGCTTTCTTCAGATTGGATGGGAGCAAAANGAAATCACCATAACTGCGAGTATTCGAGATTTAGAGGGAAAAATGAGAATAGCTCATGAAGTAAATTACAGTATGAGCGTAAAACAGTAATCATTTGTAAATGCTTGGATCAGTTCCAAGGCATCCATGAATTCTGGCGACTGCCTCTTCTCGGGCATCAAGTCTTGAAAGTGCATCTTTCGAAAATTCCAACCTTTCTTTGATTCCCAGTCTTTCTGAAGCTTCTCTGTTTATATGATCACTTAAAAATTCCTCCAGGTAATTTACCCTACCCTTCCAATAATTTTCCGTTACNTCAATTCTTGTTTCGAGCCTTTCCTTATACCACTCGCTACTCAAAATGGCTTCAGGCTCAAAAAGCTGCCTAAATTCAGGGTCTTTTAGCCCTTTTCCATTCCAACTTCCTTTTGCCATAATTTCGAGTAGGGACTTAATTGGAGGGCATGCACGATCAATACAACCATCTTCAAAATATCTCAAAGCAACAACTTTACCTGCCTCTACGAGATTTAATAAGCTATCCGCATACTGATCCTCATCCTGTAATTCAGGCTTGAGCATATCTTCCGGGAAAACAGATATGGGATCNGTAAAGATTCTCCCTAAAAATTGGTGTGCAAATCTACGGGTAATCCTAAAGCCAAGGTATTCAGTAGGTAANTCCTTACCTTNGTAAGATAGCTCAGGAACTTTCTCCAAGTATCCTTTATCGATCATATCCTTTGGATCATTTTCATAATCCCTCAGGCGGCTCCATATTTCGGGAATCAATAAACTCACNTCATGAGCCACCTTATACTTGGGTCCGATATAACCAGCAGATGTGACAAAAGCTCCCTGTCCAGTAGATGCAAAAGATACTAAAGCTGCATTTAAGTCATGAATTGGAAGTACTGCATTGAAAGGAGCTTTGGTAAGAGCCCCCTCTGAACCAGCACCTGTGGTGGATGGGGATTTTCCGGTTACTGAAACAATAAAATCAATAAAGAGTTCAGGTAGCTCCANGTAATGTATGGGAGCAAAGCAACAGAGAGGTCGGATATTACCGTTATCTTCGGCGGGATTATTTCTACGTCCTGGAAGAACTGATCTTACTGGATATAGAACGGAGTGCTTGTGATTTAGTTTTCTTCTAAGTCGCGTACCCGTTAGAGCAAGATGGACCGACTTTGGATCAAACAAATCAGGTCTGGTTTGCAAGTACCTTGGATTCTTAGTTGGCTTGCCATCGACGATTCGTGGATTGGCCGAAGACACAAACTGGCTTTCTTCACCATCTTTCTCTGATGAAGCAAGAATAAGCTCTCTCATCGGTTCGGTGTATTTTTCAAAAGTAAGTGTTTTGGCCACCTGTTGTTTGCCATCCTGTCCATCCAAGCATTGGAAATTACTTATAAAATTTCCTGGTCTGGAGAGATCTTTTTCCGTTTGTTTATCAAATCCCCGATGAATGGCATCATCCGGACGCTGAAAAAGCCGGTATTCGCAATTATGAACAAACTTTGCAGATTCCTTAAAGGTTCCGGGCCCAATTTCATTTAGCAAACGAAGGGGGGCAACAGTGGATACCGTTATGTCGTCCTCTGCTAGAATTTTCTCTGCAGGTGCAAAATCCTTCCGGAGGGCAAAAAGTCTCCAAGANCCGTTTTGGTCAAAACCGACTCGCAAAAGCCGAGTAATCAATTTCTCTCCTTTAAATCTTAGCTCGTTTGCAGGTTGTCCATTGACGGAATCGACACTGAAATATTTCTCCCACTCACTTCCCCATTCGCTTCGGTATCTGCGTTTGATTATNAGAACCAAATCTTTAACTCTCTGCGGAATGGTTTCCAACCACTGGTTGAAATCTTCGGTGTAGAGGGATTGAGAAGGAGTTAGCAATTTAATGACAGAACCAAGGGAACGCTCAGGATCCAAAATTGAGCGATTTCTAAGGTTACTTTTCTCAGAATCTAAGAATCTGGTCGAATAATCCCTGTTTATGACTTCAGTGGCTAGTCCCATATCCGTTTTCCAGTCAGCAATGAATACGGGTCCACATACAATCGCATCAGTCAATGGCTTGGAAATTTCTGACTTTCCACCGCCTGAGACAGTACATGGTTTGTGACACAGAAAACCCTCCCCTACTGTGCCCACCAGTTTCCAGGGACCATCATTTTCTACAATTTTCATCTCGACTTTGTAACCCGATGGCAGGACATAAGAATTATCGGGTATTAGTGACATGGTTTTCTGGTCATTCTGAAAAGTCCATGAAATTGATTGTTCACGCAGACTGAATCTAGCGTTTTCAGGAAGATAAATAACAGATGGAAATTTAGGGTCACAAAAAGCTCCCTCAGGAGCATTCTCTTTGGTAATACCAAGTGTTTCAAGAGTGTCATCGAAACAATGAGGTGTGCTTGGCAAAATAGCCTGTGGATCAAACTCTTCACCCAGATCATAACTTGGAAAAACAACTGCACCTCCTGCATGTTCTTCCTCTGATAGTCCCGATAAATTCGCGGCGAAGCTGACTTGTGTCTTCACTTCTTTTTTACAGTAACCAAAATAATTATCCGCAATAACCGTCACTACTAATCCTGACACATCCCGAAAGGTAAGTTTAAATGCACCTCCATCGTTATAAAGNTCTTCCGGATTTTCATAGAACATTCCATCTCGAATTTCTCTATCTGTTGCATTTGCCTTTGATGGCAGGTTTAGTATTTGCTTGGGTGTCCCAGCCAGATGGGGAGCAACAATCACACATCCAGTATGCCCCGTCCAATTCTCAATATCCAATCCAGCGTCGTTTTCAGCNAAAAAGGGGTCACCACCATTTCCAAAAATGCTTTCAACAAAATCCAAATTTGCCACGCATCCACCTGGTGCAAAAAATCTCACTTCCATCGACTTTTCTCTAATGTAACCTTCCACTGCCGGACAAACCACTGGACGAAGTAATAGGGAAACCCAACATTTTGCTGGATCCGTTTCCCCTGAGGAAAAAGGAAAAATCATGTCTTCCTGCGGAGGATTTAGGGCAATTCGCAACAATTCTTTAGCAGCATTCAAAGGAACAACTTTTTTATCATCAGCAGCTGGTAGACCAACATCTGCGACATGAAAAACTCCAGATGTGGTTCTTCGGTCACTCGCCGGATTATGAAGCACGCCTTGGGTAATCCTTTTGGATTCCATAATGGATGAAGAGAAATTATATCCATCCCTTGGCAGGGAAGTAACTCTTGCTAACCCATGGCGATCCAGCACAAATGATTCGGTTGGTAGACTTGGCCTGTCGGCACCGAGAATTTTGGTCAGAAAATCCTGAATTCTTCTATCTGCTGGGCATAAATACCCGCGGAGCAAACGTACTTTCTCGCGATATTCCTTAACCAGAGAACCACTTAGCCTTAAAGTGGGATTGTCGGATTGGTCTCCAACTGTCGGAAGTCCAAGAGTTGCGAGTTTAAGATTAGTATAATTTACTAACTCTTTGTATTCGAGGGATCCCAGACCGTATCCAGTTCCAATACCTAGTTGTTCTTTTTTTTCTTCAGCAAATATAGTTTTCATGGAGTAATAATTTTAAACGCGTAGAAGACTCCATGCCGAGAAGAAATAAAAAGTTATAATGGATAAAAACTATCCACTTTGTGGTGGGCCCGCTCGGATTCGAACCGAGGACCAAGGGATTATGAGTCCCCTGCTCTAACCGCTGAGCTACGGGCCCNNTNGATTAAGTTTCAACCTAACGGAGATTACAAGGGTTGTGAATCCAAAAAGTTCGGACCTTCCATCCGAGGCTTGATATCAGTAAACCCCGTTCTTATACCTCGTACTTATGAAATCGAGAAGAAACTTTATCAAGCTAAGCGGATTGGCGGCTCTGGGAATCACGGACAAATCCTATGCTGAAGAGCTTGACAAAAAACCATTTATCCATGGGTTCAATTTTAAATTCAAATCGGNTGTGCCAGATCGGGAAATTGNATCCTTGATGAGGCAATTGGCTGCATTGAAGGGNAAAATANCTGTCCTAAAGGAGTTCTTCATCGGTAANAACGTCGCACCGAGAACTCACGGATTTCAGTATGGTGAGATTGCTGTGTTTGATAAAAAAGAGGATCTGATGCACTATGAGAGACACCCCGAGCACCAGAAACTTGTAAGGAAAATTCTACCGAGAATGGAAATTGGAAATGGAATGGATTTTTTCCCTATTGGGGCACCGAATACGAAACTTGGTGCAGCATGCTACAAGGGTCATTTCGTTCATGCATTCAATTTCAAATTCAAGAACGGTGTTTCAAGGGATGAAATTACCTGGTTGATGCATGAACTTGTGGGTCTTAAAGACAAGATATCAGTTCTCAAGGAATTGGTGGTTGGAAAAAACGAGGCACATTGGCACAGGGGGTTTCAATACGGCCAGATCTCCATTTTCGAAAGAAAAGAGGATCTCAAGACCTATGACCAACATCCCGAGCACCAAAGGCTGGTACGCAAGATTGGTCCCAAGCTTGCGGGTGGCAATGCCATGGATTTCATTCCGTTGGATAACTGATTTTGGTGATAAAAGGAATCGGATATGTTTGATTGGTTCAAAGTTTACTTTCATCTTCAATGACCCTCCTTTTTCGATTACCTGAAACAAAAATTTCAAGCGAAGTTTTTAAAACCTGCCAACATATCCAAACGGTGAATGGAAAACTCATTAAGAACAGTAGCTTACTTGTCCATATTACCCTTCGATTGGCCTGATTCTACGCAAACCTAAATATTTTATAACCTAAGTTAGTAACCCTGGGTGAAAAAATGGGAAGTTACGGGATGACTTGAGATAACAATTTGATTTACATAAACCATTGTTTTGCAGTGATTTGATTAGTTGAGAAGACTCGAAATCATTCGGGTCAAAGCGCCCCTTTGACATTATGATTCATCTCCTTTAACCGCTGACAAATGTGCCCGCTTGTTGTGTTTCGAAACTAAAGGAGATTCTACTTTTAGTGAATCCAAAAAGTTATCTGGCAAAAAAAGAGGATAATTCGCCTACAATACCTTGTTGACATCAAGCCATATTCTTCAATGCCAAATCTAAATGGATGCTAAGTAGCTAGCGGGTTTTACCTTTGGCTAGTTTTCGAGCTTGTTCAAACTTGGCTGCTGCCTCCAGAACCTGAAGTTGGGCTTCATCAAAATTACTGTTCTTGCCTTTTTCCAAAGCTTCTTCAGCACGCTTTATTGCCTCCTCAATTTCCGCGTCATCGTCTTCATTAACGAGGATTGCCTGATCGGTAATGATGTAAATCTTTTCTGCGTATACTTCTACGAAACCTGACCCAATCGCTAGATAATCTACCTTCTTATCCCTGTCGACCACTTTAACATCTGCAGGAACAAGCCTATCGATCAAAGGAGCGTGGTGCTGTAAGATGTCAATCTTACCATTTGCAGTAGGAATTACGGCATGTTCAACTTCTTCAGAATATACAACACCTCCTGGTGTAACTATTTCCAATCTGATGAGCGATTTAGCCATGATTAGGAGGAAGAATTTTCTTCCCCGATTACACCATCTATACCACCCTTCATGTAGAAATCATTTTCAGCAACTTCGTCAAGTTCGCCATCGAGAATCATTTTAAAGCCACGGATTGTATCCTTGACAGGAACATATTGTCCGGCCACGCCAGTAAACACCTCCGCAACATGGAAAGGTTGAGATAGGAACTTTTGAATTTTACGCGCACGGAATACGGTTTGCTTCTGATCAGGGGAAAGTTCATCAATACCCAAAATAGCAATGATATCCTGCAAGTCCTTATAGGACTGAAGTACTTCTTGAACACGGCGAGCAACTTGAAAATGCTCTTCTCCGACAATCTCAGGTGCCAAGGCATTGGAAACCGAAAAGAGTGGATCGACCGCGGGATATATACCGAGTTCTGCAATTGAGCGTTCAAGAACAATCGTGGAGTCCAAGTGGGCGAATGTATTTGCAGGCGCTGGGTCAGTTAAGTCATCAGCTGGAACATACACTGCTTGGAATGAAGTGATTGATCCTTTTTTGGTAGAGGTAATGCGTTCCTGTAAATTCCCCATTTCTTCGGATAATGTGGGTTGATAACCAACAGCTGAAGGAGATCTGCCAAGCAATGCGGAAACCTCCGAACCAGCCTGAGAGAAGCGGAAGATGTTATCGACGAAAAGCAAAACATCCTGTCCCATTTCATCCCGAAAATATTCGGCCATCGAAAGTCCTGAAAGAGCTACTCGCATACGAGCTCCAGGAGGCTCGTTCATTTGACCGTATACAAGAGCAACTTTGGACTTTGAAATATCATTCTGGTTTATAACACCCGCTTCTGACATTTCCTGATAGAGGTCATTACCTTCACGAGAGCGCTCCCCTACCCCGGCAAAAACCGAATAACCACCATGCGCCTTTGCGATGTTGTTAATCAATTCCATGATTACAACGGTTTTTCCGACTCCTGCACCACCGAAAGCCCCCACTTTCCCACCTTTGATGAATGGGCAGATCAGATCGATGACCTTGATTCCTGTTTCAAGAATATTAGCCTCGGTATCTTGATCCAACAATGAGGGTGCTTGTCTATGAATTGGTCGGGTTTCTTCATTTCCACAAGGACCTTTGTTGTCTACAGTATCTCCTATAACGTTAAAAATTCGGCCAAGCACCTTTTCTCCAACAGGGACTGAAATCGGTGCACCTGAGTTGATAACATCCATTCCGCGCACCAAACCTTCAGTAGAGGACATGGCAACCGTTCTCACCCTATTTTCACCCAAATGCTGTTGGGTTTCTAAAACCAGTCGTGACTCTTTATCGGAATCTGAAAGTTTATAGGAGACTTCGAGAGCATCATAGATTTCTGGGGTGGAACCCGGAGGGAATTCAGCGTCTACAACAGCACCGATGACTTGAACGATTTTTCCTTTATTTGATTCTGAGTTGTCCATATCTGATTTTGAGAGAGGGTTGGAAAATAATTAATTTGTAAAACTTGCAGCTGAAATCTCTAGAATTTCCTGTGTTATCGCTGCCTGACGGGCCCGGTTGTATTGCAAGGTTAAATCGTCAATTAGATTACCTGCATTATCGGTAGCCGTTTTCATTGCCACCATCCTGGCACTATGCTCTGAAGCCTGTGACTCGAGAACGAGCTGAAAAATTTCCTGCTTAAGGTATAATCCAGCCAGTTCTGACAGAACTGCATCTCTATTCTCGAACAAGATTTCACGATTATCTTTGGGTGCGGTATGTTCGGGCTCACCAAATCTTTCGTGTAGTTTTTGGGTCATGGAATCCAAGTCGTTCAATGGAAGCAGTCTCAGCAACTCAGGTTCCTGCCGTAGAGTATTGATAAAGCCGGTGTATAGGATTTCGATAGTATCAATTGTACCTTCGTCATAACTGCGCAAAAGGAAATCAACGATCTTTCGAACATCCTGAAAGGTCGGTTTGTCGGGAAGGGAAAAGTCAGCCAACAGATCTCTCTTAGTTCTGCTCAGGAATTGTGACGCCCTTTTTCCTACAGCAATGAATTTAGCTGAATTTTCCACATCATTGAGCTTACGGAAAAGGTTACCATTCAATGCACCACATAAGCCCTTATCTGTTCCAATAACTAATATGCCACGATGTTTGATTGGTTTCTGAACAAAATATGACTGGGTAATCTCTTCGAATTCGTCTGCTATGGAAACGATAATATCAGCCAAAATAAGTGCATAAGGGCGACCCGTCTTTGCTTCGTCCTGAGCCTTCTTCATTTTTGAAGTGGCAACCATTTGCATCGCACGCGTTATTTGGCGGGTGCTTTTCACCCCCTTGATACGGTTTCGAATGTCGCGTGTATTTGGCATAAAATATATTGAGTGAAAGAATTATGCGAATGTCCTTTTCCACTCTTCGAGAGTGGTTCTCAGATTTTGTTCGGTACTTTCATCTAATTTACCACTTTGGTAGATTTCATTGCATACATCTTTGCCCTGGGTGTTCAGGTAATCCTTTAGGCTGGAAACTGCATTGGAGATCTGATCAACATCAATGGAATCAAAGAAGTCATTTTGCATCCCCCACATGATAGCAGTTTGTATTTCAACAGGAATCGGATTAAAGGCGGTTTGCTTGAACATTTCAACGATTCTGGCACCTCTGTCCAATCTTGCTTTAGTCGCTGCATCCAAATCTGATTCGAACTGAGAGAAGGCAGCTAGTTCACGAAATTGAGCAAGTTCCAATTTTACCTTTCCTGCCACTTTCTTGTAGGCTTTGATCTGTGCGGCAGACCCAACCCGGGAAACGGAAAGTCCAACAGAAACCGCGGGACGAATCCCTTTGTTAAATAGATCAGTTTCAAGAAATATCTGACCATCGGTGATCGAAATAACATTTGTTGGGATGTATCCGGAAACATCACCCATTTGGGTTTCGATAATGGGCAAAGCTGTTAGAGAACCATTACCATTATCTTCGTTGAGTCGTGCTGATCTCTCCAGCAACCGGGAGTGCAAATAAAATACGTCACCAGGATAAGCTTCGCGACCTGATGGGCGTTTTAGGATCAGGGAGATTTGACGATAAGCCACAGCATGCTTTGAGAGATCATCATAAACGATCAAAGCGTCACGACCGTTTTCCATAAACCATTCACCCATGGCACACCCTGCATAGGGAGCAAGGTATTGATTTGCTGGGTTGTCTGCTGCGGGAGCTGAAACGATGGTTACATATTCCATTGCACCAGTTTCTTCAAAAACCTTTATCGTGCGAGCCACATTGGAGTTTTTCTGACCTACGGCCACATAAATGCAATATACTGGTCTGAAATCTTCTTTGCCAGATTGTTCTCCCTGCTTGTTTATTTTTGCCTGATTGATGATCGTATCGATGGCAATGGTAGTTTTGCCTGTAGAGCGATCTCCGATGATCAATTCTCTTTGTCCCCGGCCAATAGGAATCATGGAATCAACAGCCATGATTCCAGTTTGGAGGGGTTGGTCCACTGATTTTCTGGGAATGATACCGGGAGCAATTCTTTCAACGGAATATTCTTCGTCAGATTCAATNGGACCTTTNCCATCAATNGGTCNTCCNACTGCATCCACTACTCTTCCCAGCANACCCATACCAACAGGAACGGANAGNAGTTTACCGGTAGTTTTGGCATCATCTCCTTCCTTTAANGAGCTGGTGTCTCCAAGAAGAACACATCCTACNGAATCCTCCTCTAAATTNAGGGCAATACCCAANACATCATTAGGAAACTCAACCATTTCGTTGTACATAACCTTGGAAAGNCCNTCNACNCGGGCAACACCATCTGCAAGCATGGTAACTTTTCCAACATTTGAACGACTGGCGTCCATAGATATGGTTTCTATCTCCTTGCGGATAAGATCAGTAATTGAATTCATTTAGTTTTAAATGTTATAAAAGTGCTTTTCGGATATTATTTAGGCGATTGGCAATGGAATCCTCGTAGACATCGTCTCCAATCTTAAGCTTGAATCCTGCAATCAAAGATGCAGATTCATCAGATTTAATTTCAGCAGTTTTGCTTTTGATGAACTCTTTTTGGCAAAGGCGATCTGCAATTTCGGCACCATCCCCACCCATATATTCGAGCATACCTTGGTAAGTTGAGACATGCCGTCTGACGAGGAAGGCGAAACGCTTAAGGATCTCGATATGTTGCGGAGGAGGATTTTGACGCAAATCATCCAAAATCTTGGATACCTTGGCTTCCTCCACCCTGCGATCCTCACCGAGGGAGTGAGAAAGAAGAAGATCTGCTATCTTGTTAACTCTAGCGCTGCTCGACATAATTTTCAGCCTGCTCAGTAAAGCGTTTCCTTTCATCATCGTTAAGTTCTCTGTCTAGAACTCTGGATGTGGCAAGAATCACCAATGATGCAATTTCCTGACGGGCATCGTTGAGAACGTTTTGTCTTTCCAATTCCATGGCGGATTTAGCTTTGGCAATTATTGCTTCCGCTTCTTGTCGTGCTTCCTCCTTCTGAGCTTCCAATAATGATTTAGCCTGTTCCTGTGCAACTGAGACAGTTTTCTTCGCTTCCATTGAAGCTTCATTGAGCGTGTCTTGTTGTTTTTGTTGAGTCTGTTCCAGCTCAAGTTTTATTTTATCCGCATTTTTAAGGGAATCTGCGATCTGTTTTTCACGGTCTTTGATAGTTGAAAGAATTTTTTTAAATGCGAAAAACCAGATAGCAGATGCTACAATTATAAAGTTTATGCATTGAGCGATAAGTAACGGATAATCAATACCGAACTGGCTTATAATTTTTTCGCCCGTGTCCGCTAGACTCGCTATTGTAATCATGAGAGGATATGGATTGTATTGAAATTACAAAAATAAAGAATAAAAGGCGACGGCTTCTGCAAGTGCCATGCCGATGATTGATTGAACTAGAATTGCACCAGATGCATCTGGATTTCTTCCAACTGCTTCGGCACCTTTCATTCCAACAATACCAACTCCGATAGCTGCTCCGAGGCAACCAAGGCCACCTTGGATGCTGCCAGTTATTCCACCAGGTTGGGCGGCTGCTTGCGTTGCTTGATCAGTTGCTTGTGCGATTACTTCTATCATAATAGTGTTTTATTTTAATGTTTTGGTTGTGAACGTTTACGCTATTGCATAATCCCGTTCCAAAAATAATATTTAATGGTGTTCATCGCCATGATTGCACATCAATCCGATGAAAACGGCGATGAGAAGCATAAAAACAAGAGCTTGGACAAGTCCAATTAAAATTTCCATGAAATAGAATGGAACTGGGACAATCCATTCAAAGCCTGGTACAATGGTAAACATTTTGTGCAAAAGACTTTCACCTCCATAAACGTTACCAAACAATCTGAAGCTTAGTGAGACTGGACGAAAAAGGATGGAAATTACCTCAATGACTCCAACGGCAAAGAAAATTGGAATAAGTCCGATAAAAGTGTAAATCCCAACCTCATTTTTGTCAGCTTTGTTTCCGAAAATGTGAACGACGATATTTTTCAAGCCTTCGTATTTAAATATGAAGTAAAGCCATGCCAGGTTTGCTACAGCAGCAAGTGCCAGTGTCATATTCAAATCGGCATTGCCAGGCCTTATGAGCGATGTGTACTTGCCGGTTTCATCATAATAACCGATGGAACCGACTCCGGGAAGTAGTCCACTCCAGTTTTGGATGAGAATGAAAATAAATAATCCACTTAGTAACCAGAAGGATGGAAAAAATAATTTACGACCAACGATTGGCTCTACAACATTCCGAAGCCCACCTACAATCGATTCCACGAAAAGTTGCCCTTTGCTCGGAACCAAAGAAGTTTTACCAACAAGTAATCTAATTACGAGTATGATAGCCAAAGAAATTATCCAACTTGTAATCATTGAATTAGTGACGGGCAAAGATCCAATTTTGAAAGCTTCCTCAGCAGTTAAATTCACACATTCAGCACCAGCACCGAAAAGTGAAGAAGCGAATAGAAAAGGTAAAACTAAAACAAATTTAGTCATTAGTTCTACTCATAGGATTTTGTGAGCAAAGGTCAATAAACAAGGAGTGCATACAAACGGTTATCTAATGATTTAGCTACAAATTAGTAATCCACAAATAATACAATTAGATATTCTTATAGTCTGCGGGCACAAAAAGATTGGTTTTTTGGCAATAATTCACTGAAGTAGCTTTTAGCTTTATGAGGCCACTCTTTGTCAATTATTTTCCAGTAAGTGGATTCAGATACCATAGATGTTGCCCATTCGAAATACCCTGAGTGATCTGTCTTGAAATAAAATTCTCCATCATCCAATGTTCTGGAGGAAAGCAATTTTAAAAATGGGAGCTGTATTAATCTTCTTTTGTGATGCTTATATTTAGGCCAGGGATCTGGGTACATAATAAATGTTTTGGAGATTTTGGTGTCCAAACATTCAATGAATTCAGTAGCTTCAGCTTTATAGAAAAAAATGTTTTTCAAATTTTGTTTTGTTACTTTTGAAGCGGCTTTTTTAATTCTTTTGGATATTAGATCAATCCCAACAAACAATTGTGATGTTTCAGTTTGGGAATAGTTGACAAGCCAATGTCCATGACCACAACCAATCTCTAGATTTATGGCAGATAAATCATATTCAATAAGACGAGGAAAGATAAAATTCTCTACCCACTCCCCTCCCCTCTTTTTTCTGTCTTGCTTTTGTCGGTGAAGCTCTAAATACGGATCTGACATTTTATTTCTCAAAATTAAGCTTTTGAATCATAATCATAAGAATTTCGATATCTGAAGGATTAACCCCAGCAATTCTGGATGCTTGTCCGAGAGTATCTGGCTTTATTGTGTAAAGTTTCTCTGCTGATTCATTCCTAAGACCTGGAATCTCAAGAAAATTAATCGAATGTGGAATGATTGTATTCTCAATCTTCTTCAGTTTTTCAATGTTGGTAATTTCGCGAAGAAGGTATCCCTCATATTTTACGCGATACAAAACCTCTTTTTGAATTTCAGGGGATAATTTGGTGAAATCATCAGGTAATTCTGCTTCGCTCTGCGATCGCAGCAGATCACCAATTGTCTTGGATTCAATTTGTTTCGTTTCGTTTAAATTCTTAACCCATTGATTGATAGTACTTTGCTTACATTTAATGTTTTCTTTTCTAGACTCACTCAATAAGCGAATATCAGAGACGGTCGATAAGAATCTTAATTCAGCGCTTCCATGATTGAACAGAAGTCTATATTCAGCGCGACTGGTAAACATTCTGTAAGGCTCTGTTACTCCTTTAACAGTAAGATCATCAATCATAACACCAATATAACCCGTATCTCTACCAATGATTAAAGGTTTACAGCCTTGAACTTTTAAGCTTGCATTTGATCCAGCAATTAAACCCTGAGCTGCAGCTTCCTCGTAACCTGAGGTTCCGTTAATTTGCCCAGCAAAAAAAAGCGATTCTAGCTTTTTGGATTCCAGAGTAAGTGATAATTGAGTAGGATAAGCATAATCATACTCTACTGCATAGGCTGGCCTAATAATTTGACTTTTTTCAAGGCCAGGAATGGTTCTCAGGGCTCGTATTTGTACGTCAAAGGGAAGACTTGTAGAAAAGCCATTGATATACCATTCGTCTGTATTTACACCTTCGGGCTCCAAGTATATACGGTGGCCATCCCTTTCACCAAATTTCACAATCTTATCTTCTATACTTGGGCAGTATCTCGGGCCAGTTCCGCAAATATCCCCCTTGAACAGAGGTGATTTGTGTAAATTATCTTTAATAATTTGAGAAGTTGAAGAAGTAGTGCGAGTTACTTGGCATTGAATTTGATTAAGTGTGAAATTTTTAGGATGTTCTACATGGAACTTGTTTTTATGTTCCACGTGGAACACTTCATCTTCCGTTCTGGTGTCATAAAAAGCAAATCTTACCGGATCTCTATCACCAGATTGCTTTTCCGTTTTGTTGAAATCAATACTACTACCAAGAATACGGGGCGGAGTACCCGTTTTGAATCTGCCTAACTCAATACCATGTTTTTTGAAGTCCCCAGATAGGCTTTTTGCAGTATGGTCGCCAAGTCTGCCACCTTCGGTCTTATTTTCGCCAACGTGCATTAACGCTCGAAGAAAAGTCCCAGTAGTAACAACCACTGTTTGACCATGGATTTCGATATCAAGAGATGTTTTCACACCAATAACCTTTTTATTTTTAACAATAAGTCCCGTTACCAAAGCTTGGAAAATATCAAGATTAGTTGATTGCTCAAGAACATGTTTCATTCTAAGTTGGTATTTTTTCTTGTCACATTGTGCTCGTGGCGCTTGCACAGCAGGTCCTTTTGATGTGTTTAGTAATTTATATTGTATTGCAGAAAAGTCTGTGTTTAAGGCCATTTCTCCACCGAGAGCATCTATTTCGCGCACAATTTGTCCTTTTCCTTGACCACCAATTGCTGGATTGCAACTCATCTGAGCAATCGTATCCAAATTACCTGTGAGAATAATCGTTTTTGAACCTAACCTAGAGGCTGCTAGAGCTGCTTCGCATCCGGCATGACCTGCGCCACAAACAATTACGTCGTACGGATTATTGTGATTGTTGTGTAGGTTCATTTCCCTATGCAAAAATTTGAAAAAAGAACATCGAGCATATCTTCNTTATCAGTATCGCCAACAATCTCCCCTAGGTNTTTAATAGAATCTTTAAGTTCTGGAATAGATAACTCNATAGATTCTTTAGACAAGTTNAAAATGCATTCTTCAAGGGAGTGAGATGCNTTTTCAAGTGCGTGNGATTGTCTTAAATTTACANANAGACTTAATTCAGTATATGNTTTTGATTCGCCAACTAAATTTTCTTCAATTGCTTTTTGCAGAAGAGACAATGATTCAATTTCTTTTATTGATGTTTTGATTTTGACATTTTCTTTAAATTTGATGTTTGAAAATTCAATATTGTTTCCTAGATCTGATTTATTTAGTACAATAATTACGTTTTCGTTAACAATTAAATGTTCTAAATTTGTATCCAAATATTCAGGGAAGGGTAGTGAGCAGTCAAAAACTAGCAGAACCAAGTCTGCTTCTCTTTGTAATTCTATGGTTTTACTTATTCCCTTTTTTTCTATATTTTCTTCTGTATTTCGAATACCCGCGGTATCAATAAGATTTATATTTATACATCCCAACTGAATTTTCTTTTCAATGAAGTCACGTGTTGTTCCTGCTTTTTTATCCACTATTGCTCGTTCAGAACCAACGATATGATTAAAGATGGAGCTTTTTCCTGCATTCGGGGGACCGATGATTGCAACATTCAAATTTCGATTGAATACGTCAGTCTTTTTTGCATGTACTATAAGATCATTTATTTCAATATGTAGATCCTTAAGATTTTTGATCACTTGTATTTTCTGATCATCTCCCAAGTCATCTTCCGGAAAATCAATAAAAGCCTCTATTATTGATTGTTGTTTGAGTATTTTATTTTGTATGTTAATTATCCTCTCAGATAAATTGCCACTTAAATTTTTGTTTGCTAAAGACAGTGCTTGTTTGTTTTTTGCACCTATTAATTGAGCGATTGCTTCAGCTTGTGTTAAGTCAATTTTATTGTTTTTGAAAGCTCTGTAGGAGAATTCACCAGGATTCGCTATTCTGCAACCCCTATCAATTAAGTCATTTACTATTTCCTTTACTATAAATGGGTTCCCATGACATGTAATTTCTATGATATGCTCAGAGGTAAATGATTTTCCGCTTTCATAGTATACAAGAATTATTTGGTCTAGAATATCTCCTTCCAAAGAAGTGTACTTAGTTAAATAAGCATGACGCGGGGTAGGGGAGGGCAGTTTGCAAGCATCTCTGCAAAGATCTAATGATTTTTCTCCGCTAATTCGTACGATAGACAACGCGGATTCACTTTTGGGTGTCGCAATTGCGACAATTGTATCGTTCATTTATGCTAAACGAGCTTTTGGCTTAATCCGTATCTTCCTCCTGACTTTGAGCTAATACATCTCCAACTGTTACTTCAACTTTTTCTAAAATAGCGTCTGTAATCGTTTTCATTAGCGAATCATCTTCAGCAAGTGCTTGCTTGGCAGCTTCTCGACCCTGTCCAATTAGATTACCATCATGTGAAATCCATGCTCCTTTTTTGGATAGAATCTTATGTTCAATACCTAAGTCTATTATAGAACCTGTTCTTGAAATACCTTCACTGTACATTATATCAAATTCACATGCAGTAAATGGGGGTGCAATTTTATTTTTTACTACCTTAAGTCTTGTTCTTGAGCCAGTTACGGTTCCATTAGCTTCCTTGATTTGTCCAATTCTTCTGATGTCCATTCTTATTGAACAAAAGAATTTCAGTGCTCTTCCTCCTGGGGTGGTTTCAGGACTACCAAACATAACACCAATTTTTTCTCGTATCTGATTGGTGAAGATACAAACACAATTTGTTTTAGCAATTGCAGCAGTAAGTCTTCTCATTGCTTGACTCATCATCCTTGCTTGTAAGCCAACAGTTGTGTCACCCATCTGTCCGTCCAATTCTTGTCTTGATACCAACGCAGCAACTGAGTCCACCACAATAACATCAATTGCACCTGATCTAATTAGTGTTTCGGTAATATTAAGAGCGTCTTCCCCACTTTCTGGCTGTGAAACCATTAAATTATCCAAATCGACGCCCACGACCTTTGCATATCTTGGATCCAAGGCATGTTCAACATCCACAAAAACAGCATTTCCGCCATTTCTCTGTGCTTCTGCGATAACACTTAGGCAAAAAGTTGTTTTTCCTGAAGATTCTGGTCCATATATCTCCACAATTCTCCCTCGTGGTAGTCCACCAGCTCCCAACGCCAAGTCTATAGCCAATGAACCTGTCGAAATCACAGATACATTCATTTTGGTCGCATCTCCCAAACGCATAAGTGCACCCTCTCCGAATTTTTTGTTTATACCTTGAACTGCGAGGTCAAGATCAGCGTTTGTTCCTTTATTTTTGGGATCGTTATTAGGTTGTTTGGCCATTTTAAAATACTCTTTTACACTTTGTTTGCTTTAATCTATTTATCAATTTGTTTTGCATCTTTTTCGATCATATAACAATTGAAATTTTAGATAATTTTAATCTTGAAGGTAAAAGAGATACTCTGGGACTGGAATGGCACTTTAATTAATGACACTTCTTTGTGTGTTGATATTCTTAATGAATTGCTTTCTGACTATGGATCAGATCCAATATCCAACGACTTCTATCGAAATCATTTCTCTTTTCCAATTTCAGGTTTTTACAAGAGAATTTCTCTACCAAACACTGGCATCGATTTTGACAAGATTTCAATTCGCTTCATTTCACAATACAGAAGCAGATGGGCAGACTGCTCATTACAACCTAACACCGAAAAAATCATTAGAAGTTTAGCTGATCAAGGCGTCAAGCAATCGATATTATCTGCTGGTAATCAGAATGATGTCGAAAATTTTGTTTGTCATTTTTTTCAAGATCATCCTTTTGATAAAATCATTGGCACAGATAATATTAAAGCGGAAGG
>NZKO01000009.1 GCA_002692535.1 Opitutia bacterium | reverse complement strand
CCGGAAGAGCAGGTCATTTATTTTTACCCTACTCTTTTTTATTTTGATTTGTTTTGGATGTTCACAAGACACTATCCAAGACGAAGCGAACGAGATTTTATCCGTTGATAATAAAAATGCTGATTCCTACATCGAAAAATCAGCTGATGGTCTACAGTTCACCAACACAAATAACAACTCAGATAAAAAGACCACAGTTGGGTTTTCGAGGGAAGGAGAGATAACTTACAAGGGAGATTTAAAAAACGGGCAACCACATGGCTTATGGACAACGTATTTCCCTGATGGAAAGCCACGCTGGCAAGGATACAAAAAAAATGGTGTCAATCACGGTTCATTTACCATGTGGTATGAGAATGGTAAAAAAAGAATAGAGGGCAGTTACGAAAACGGCTTAAAAAAAGGGCGATCCATTTCATGGCATCCGAATGGAGCCAAATGGCAGCAAAAATCTTATGTATCAGGAAATCCTGTCGGTACATGGAAAACATGGGACGAAAGTGGCAAACTTATTTCAGAAGTCTCCCATGAAAAGATATCTCTTCAGGAAACTTCAGATACTATGCCTGATTAATCTGCTTGTGCCTGAATGATCACAGTGCAGACTAATCAGCAATTTTACAATTATGGAACCAATTTGGATAACAGGTATGGGTCTCATTACGAGCATTGGAAACGATCGCCCAAGCGTTATTGAAAGCCTTCGTTCGATGAAACATGGAATCGAATGTCCCCCCATGCTTCAGGGAGATGATTCACCTGTCAAAGTAGCCGGTACAGTAAAGGAATTTGAGGTAGAGTCTTCAGATCCAGAGGATTGGATCTACCCGGAAAAATATCGTGTTCCCAGAGCAACTCTTCGCAGTTTTTCGCCACATGTTCTCTATGCATGGTGTGCTCTGCAACAGGCAATCGAGGATGCCAATCTTTCAGAGGAAGAAATACAGGACCCTGAATCTGGCCTTTACACTTCATCAGGAGGCTCGATGCGTTCAATTCATAAACATTTTGAAAAAATGGATCGTCGTGGAGTAATGGCTTGCAACCCACTGGCCATCGTAGCTTCGATTGCCGGCACTCTTACTTTTAATTTAGTCGCAGCCCTTGGAGTCCGCGGATCTTCGACCGGTTTAGTATCTGCCTGTGCATCTTCCGGCCATGCCCTGGGTACTGCATTGGACGAAATCAGACTAGGCCGTCAAAAACGAATGCTTGTAGTTGGTGCTGAGGATTGTAATTTTGAAAGTATTGTGCCCTTTTGCGGCATGCGTGCCCTTTCTTTAGAAACCGACCCTAGTTTTGCATCCCGTCCGTTTGATATCAAAAGAAATGGATTTGTAGGTACGGGAGGTTCGGTATGCCTAGTATTGGAAACACAGTCTGAAGCAGAACGACGAGGGGCTCTTCCGTACGCAAGATTCCTAGGATGGGGTCAAGCCTCTGATGGACATAATGTAGCGATTTCACACCCAGAAGGAAGAGGGCTCAGGGATGCTATGACCAAGGCCTTACAGGATGCAAAGGTAGATGCCAAAGAGATCGATTATGTCAATGCACATGCTCCGTCTACTTCTATAGGCGATGCTTCTGAAATGAAAGCATTGAAGGGGGTTTTCCCTTCCCCGCAAGCGGTCAAAGTCTCGAGTACTAAAGCGCTTACCGGACATGGACTTTCTCTTTCCAGCATCATGGAAGCTGCATTTTGCTGCCTTGCCCTCAAGGATGGGTTCCTCCCCGGTTCTGCTAATGTCACGGAACCAGATCCAGAGCTTGAACACCTGGATCTGCTCCGAACTAGCATTGATATTCAGGCAAATCGAATTCTAAGTAACAGCAGTGGTTTTGGTGGTGCCAATGTCAGTGTAGTCTTTGAAAAGGTTTAAGTTTCCATGGAAAAGGAATTCACTCGTATTCTTGCGGAAACCATAAAGAAAAGAAGAACCCGTAAACCTGCACAGTTTTTAAAAGAGCCACCTCCCAGGAAGCTTATAAAAAGGCTTCTCGATATTTCAAGATATGCTCCCAATCATCACCGAACGGAACCTGCCAGGTTTTATCTTTTAAGCAGTGAAAAAATACAACAATTGGGCAGGCTGTTTGGCCAGACTGTGAGCAAGGATGGACAGGATCCTATCTTAATCGAAAAAGGAAAAAGAAAGACCAAAGAATGGGGGGAGGCCCCAGGCTTGATTATTGTAACCTGTCATACCGATACCTCCTCCGAACTGGTCCGTAAAAATCCCGCCGTGATCGACGAAGACTATGCAACTTGCAGTTGTATCTGCCAAAATTTGCTTTTGTTACTCGAATCGGAAGGTATTGCAAGTAAGTGGAGTACCGGACCAGTCTGGGAACATTCTGACTTTAACAAGGTTATTGGGATAAAAAATTCAGAATATGAACGGGTTGTCGGGATCATTTTCTACGGCTATTCTCATCAGGAAGTTGCACCTCGGGAACTACAAAATATCGAACATTACCTTACTGAATATTAAGGTTTAACACTTGGGCTTTTCATGCGTCTTTATCAATTGACCCAAAGAGATAATTTTGCATATTCATAACCTTTTGGTGATTCGGCGAAATAGCTCAGTCGGTAGAGCAGAGGACTGAAAATCCTTGTGTCCCCAGTTCGATTCTGGGTTTCGCCACCACCAAGAAACACTAACTTCCTAACGACCCAATGGCTTTTGATGACATAATTCCTATCGATGCACTTTTGGGGAAACCAAAAGATCCACAATATGAAGACAATACAGGTGGAAATAAGAAGAAAAAGAAGATCGACAGGGAAGCCATGCAGTCGGCAATTATGCGCATTCCACGCATGGATGTGCGTGTTGCCCGAGATCTTATTGATATTGGTATTCGGGAGATTTACGAATTGCAGGGAAGGTCTGCAGAGAGCTTGATGGAGGAGATAAAAGATTTGCGTCCTGAGACTCCTGAATATCGCCTATCTTACTTAAGAATGGGTATTTATTTTGCTGAAAATGATCCTCCTGAAGCCAATCAGTTGCACCCTAGCATTTGGCAGAATGTTTAATTAAGATCAGTTTCCACCTTGGTCAAGGCGTTGACGGGCTTTTTTTGTCTGCCAAACCATAAAAAGACCATAACCAAAAAAGAGGACACCGTTTATTAAAATTAGTGGCATTTCGGTATTTTCGGCCCCAACTCCGAAAAGAATTGCACCAACTACAGCGAATACCCAGCCAAAATAAGAGCGAAATTTAATTACCCTTCGAAAATGAGCCACTTTTTTTGCCATCTGTTCGGGGCTCGGTTGATGAGTGCTCACGCCTGTAAGTTAGTTTTCTTCAGAACCGTCTTCTTCGGACTGACTCATCATTTGCCTTATAGTTGCAAGACGATCATTTTCCCGATGAAGATCCGTCAATAACATGGAGGCTCGCTTGTCAAGTTGCTGAACCTCCAGCATCGCCTGCTTTCTTAATGTGTGTTTGCAAAGAGTAAATGCAGCAAGATCAATAAAGGCATCATCATCATCAAGTGGATTTAGGAAATCAAGAATTTCATCGGTCACATCGCCCCCTAAAAGTTTGTTTTGCTCGAGAGCTTCCTCAATTTGTTTACGGATCTGGCCACATGAATCATCGAGGATCGAATCCATTTCTTCAGTTTCAATGATCCGATACGGCATTTCACGAACAATCTTACAAACCTTAACCCTCTTTATTCCCTGAAGGAGAACAAAAGATGTTCCATCTTGGTGTTTTTTGGAAACCCGGATCAAACCAGCTGTGGCGACACTGTATGGATGTTCCAAATGTACCTCGTCTTGAGAGACGTTTTCTCTTTCGCAGACTATTCCAAAAATGCGCGTGGTACTCAAAACATCATCTAACATTTCTCTGTACCTTTCCTCAAAAATCCGAAGTGGCATCATTGCCTTGGGAAAAAGAACGACACCACGCAATGTCATTATGGGAAGTTCTTTAGGAATTTCTAGGGAATCGGACATATTAATTTATTGTGTCGGTAAGAGCTCAAAGGTCAAATCGTTGCTTTCTGTTTTTCTAATCCAAGCCCTACCCTAAATGAAAAAGCCCGCTATGGTGGAAGACAGTAGGCTTGCCAGCGTACCGCCAACTAGGGCTTTCAATCCAAGCCCGGCAAGCTCTGATCTTCGACTCGGCGCGAGAGCGCCAATACCTCCGATTTGAATTCCAATAGACATGAAATTGGCAAATCCACAAAGAGCAAAGGTTGACAAGAAAACAGAGCGCTCACTCATTCCATTGGTCTTAAGAACTGCAAGATCAGCAAAGGCAAAAAATTCAGTGGCGAATAATTTTGTTCCAATCAGTTGACCAACCAGAAGAATTTCGTGGGATGAGATACCTATCAGCCAAGCAAGTGGGGCAAAAAGAAAACCGAAAATGGCCTGCAAACTAAGTTCTGCAAAGCGTCCTTCCGTGACTTGGTTCAACCAATTGTTAAGTTCATATCCGAAAAAGGAAATAGAACCGAAATAAGATAGAAAATGGTTGGTCAAAAGAATCAAAGCATAAAATGAAATCAGCATGGCTGCCACATTAAGAGCGAGTTTCAGACCCTGTGTTGTGCCATTTGCCAGTGCATCGATCGGGTTACGACCAATTTCCTGACGGCTAACAAACAAATTTTCATCAATCTCTTCGGTCTCCGGCATCAGTATCTTTGCAAAAAGCAGAGCGGCTGGAGCATTCATGGCAGATGCGCAAAGTAAGAACTTACCAAAAACGAGACATGAAGCTTCGTCCTCCCCACCAAGCATACTCATGTAGATGGCGAATACTGAGCCTGCTATCGTTGCCATTCCTCCAACCATCAAAGCGAGCATTTCAGATCGTGTCATTTTGGGAATATAGGGCTTTACGATAAGCGGCGCTTCGGTTTGCCCCACAAAAACGTTTGCGGCTGCGGCCAAACTTTCCGCTCCCGATAATCTCATCACCCGAATCATCATCCAAGCCATTAGTTTAACCAAAACCTGAAGTATTCCAAAATAATAGAGCAAAGAGGAAATGGCCGAAAAAAACAGGATGCTAGGTAAGGCCATGAATGCAAATACAAAACCTTGATTGGAAAAAATCTGATTCATCATTCCGATATCTGCCAATGGTCCAAAAACGAAGGCTGATGCATCCACAGAAACTTCAAGGGCAATTGCAAAAAGTTGTGCAATCATACCGAAGAGGGATGCAATCCATTCGACCCGTAAAACTCCAAATGCAATTACGATTTGTAGCAATAGTCCACCAACAATCACTCGCGGATTAATTTTTGCCCGGTTACTGCTTATTAGCCAAGCCAGTGTCAAGAGTCCCGCAACTCCAATCAACGGACGGAAGAACCAAGCAAGTGAATCAATGGTAGCAATACAATACATCAGGTTGTTTCCCATGTTAGGTTGGATTTGATCTTGGGGTCAATCCTTAGCTTTCCAATCTTCTCTCAATTGATCAAACGATAATGTTTGCTGAAAACGAATCCTTACTCCATCAATTCAGCATGGAAGCGATGAACGACTTATCCGACAAGAATGTTCTCATTACGGGCGGAGGCTCGGGAATGGGAATGGCGTCTGCGTGGACACTTGCTCGAAAAGGAGCCAAGGTTGCCATAACCGGCAGAAGAAGCGAAAAACTAACAGATACTGTATCCGCTGCACCTGAAAACAGTGAGATTTTGATCAAAGAGTCGGATGTTACCGATCGTAAATCGTTGGAAGAGCTCTTTCAGTGGTTTGATCATAAATTCGGGAGCTTGGATTGTTTGGTTCATGCAGCAGGAATAAATGTGGTCATGCGATCGATGGAAGAACTGCCCCCGAAGGATTGGGACAAACTAATTCAAACCAATCTGACCGGAAGCTACAATGTTATGCGACTTGCTCTGGAAAGAATGCGAATTCAAAAAAAAGGACTTATCATTTTGATCAACTCGGTCGCAGGAAAAAGGTCTGTGCCTCTAGGCGGTATTGGATACAATGCATCAAAATTTGGAATGAGTGGTCTGGGAATGGGCGTGGCCGAAGAGGTAAAAGATCATGGAATTCGAATTACCAACTTATATCCGGGAGAGGTGAACACTCCCATTTTGGACAATCGCAAACAACCGCCAAGCAAAGAACACCGGGAGAGCATACTGCAAGCCGAGGATGTGGCTGCCGTTGTCCAGTACATATGTGAACTTCCCGAAAGAGTACACATTCCGGAACTTGTAATTAAACCCACGCAACAGTCATTTGTCTGAATGGGGGAAAACAGAAGGACACTCTGAAAGGGCCAAATCTTGCTAAATCTGAAGTTTTCCCCTAATGGAGGAAACTGCCGCTTCGACATTCTCCCGGTGACCAAATGCACTAAGACGGAAAAAACCCTCACCTGCGGGACCAAAACCGGAACCAGGAGTTCCAACCACATGACATTCGTTGAGCAATTTGTCGAAAAAGTCCCAGGAGCTTAGTTCACATGGAGTCTTCAGCCAGACATACGGAGCATTCCCTCCCCCATATGTTCTTATGCCAAGTGACTGAAGTCCTTCATTGATAATTCGGGCGTTTTCAAGATAGAACGAAACCTGGGCATCAGTTTGGCTGCGCCCTTGCGGACTCAAGGCAGCCACACCTCCGGCTTGTACGATGTTTGCTGCACCGTTGAAGAAGGTGTTTTGCCGGCGCGACCAGAGTGCATGTAACTTGCCAGTTACTGAATCTTCTGTCCTGCATGCCTTGGGCACGATGGTCCAAGCTAATCTGACTCCGGTAAAACCAGCTGTTTTCGAAAAACTATTAAATTCAATTGCACAGGTTTCAGCTCCATCGACTTCATAAATCGAACGAGGCAGGTCCGGGTCGGTTATAAAAGATGCATAGGCAGAGTCATAAAAAATAATCGCCCTGTGCTCGTTGGCATAATCGACAAAGGTCTTTAACTGTTTCTTAGTGGCAACGGCTCCAGTAGGATTGTTTGGACTGCAAATGTAGATTAGATCAACCTTTCGGTCGGGGAGATCAGGGAAAAAACCATTTTCCTCCGTACATGGCATGTAGACCAAGCCCTCGTAACCGGAATCGGTTGCATTACCAGTTCGGCCAGAGATGACATTGCTGTCAACATAAACGGGATAAGCGGGATCCTGAACGGCGACTACGCAATCATCCGAAAAGATACCCTGAATATTCGCTGAGTCAGATTTGGCACCATCGCTCACAAAGAATTCCGAGGGATCCAAATTAAGACCGCGCTCTGCATAGAGATTTGCCAATCCTTCCCTCAGTGGATTGATGCCCTCAGACGGTCCATATCCTGAATATGACTCAACATTACCGAGGGCATCGACTCCTGCCCTCAATCCATCAAGCACAGCAGGAACAATCGGTTCTGTGGTATCTCCAATTCCCAGACGGAGGACTTGGGCTCCCGAATTTTTCTCGAGAAAAGCGTTGGTGCGGCGGGCAATCTCAGGAAAAAGATAACCCGCTGCCAATTTGTCGTAGTTCGTATTTATTCTGGCCATAAAAATTTTCTAAATTGATTGTTATTTTAAATTTGGCAACTTGTAATCCCGAATCTATTCACCGGACTGCAAAAGCAAGCCATGTCTTCTGGCTGCCTGAAAGGATACAAAAAAAGAAATAAGTCCGAAGATTAGATAGACTGAATTGAGCGCAAATCCCTTCAACATTAGCTCTGGCTCAAAACTACCCCCCAATAAGAGAGCTCTCATTCCTTCAAACACATATGTTGTTGGTATGAAAACGGCAATTGACTGCATCCAATCGGGAAGGGTCGATAATGGATAGTAAATGCAGGAGAAAGGGGCTATTAGAAAGGGAAGCACCCAGGTCAAACTTTCTGCTCCAAGTCCATAACGGATAAGAATTCCTGTAACAAATTGAGATATCGCCCACCCGGTAAGCACAAGATTCAGGAAAAAACCAAGAAGTGGAAGCCCCATTTGAAAGACGGAAACGTCAAAAAAAGGAATCGCCAGGATGGCAGCGGGAATCATCCCGATTAATGTTCTCATCATCGAAATGCTGGCAAGAGCCATAATCATTTCTCTTGGACGCAAGGGAGAAACAAAAAGATTACCCAGATTACGGGACCACAATTCCTCCAAGAAAGATAAGGTGTAGCTTATGTGGGAGCGAAACAAGCAATCCCAAACCAAAACAACTGAGATAAGAATTCCACCAGCAGTCAGTTCCGGACTCGATCTGGAAAAGTGCTGTGAGACAAAACCCCAAATTATCATTTGCATAGTTGGCCAGTACGCGATCTCGATGATTCTGGGCCATGAGCTTCTGAGCAAATAAAGATAACGTAAAACAAGTGCGGTAATTCGTCCGACTGAACTTCCCTTTTGCATTAGGCTTCCTCCTCCCTGGAAACATCAAGAAAAACCTGTTCAAGATCATCTTTCCCGTGTTTAAGAAGAAGTTCCTGCGGGGAACCCTCCTCCACAATCTTACCTCGCTTCATCAGTAAAACTTCATCGCACAATAACTGCACCTCTCTCATGTCGTGGCTCGCAAAGAGGATAGTGGCCTTGTAAGTGTCGCGATAGTTTTTGAGAAAGTCTCGGATCCAAACTGTTGTGTCAGGGTCAAGACTGGCCGTTGGCTCGTCCAAAAGCAAAAATTCAGGTCGATTAATTAAAGACTTGGCCAGGGAAACTCGAGTCTTTTGACCGGATGATAATCTGCGTACCCTCCGGTCCAAAAGGTCCTGCAGTCGAAATTCACTACTTACTGTTTCTATTCTTTCCCGAACGTCGGCAACGCCATAAAGTCTGGCATAGACCGTAAGGTTTTCGCGAACAGTAAGTCTTTGGGGCAAATCAACGTAAGGTGATGAAAAATTCATCCGTCCAAGGACATTATAGCGATTCCTTATAAAATCCTGACCAAAGAGACTTATTTTTCCAGAGGTGGGTTCAAGCAGTCCCAAAAGCATGGAAAGGGTTGTCGTCTTACCTGCACCATTTCCGCCCAAGAGCGCAGTTATCGAACCTTGACGCAAAGCAAAACTGAGCGAGTCTACAGCCAAAACGGATGAGAATCTTTTTGTCAGTTTTTCAGTCTGAAGGATATCATTCATGAATGGATGCAAATGGTTTTTCAAAGACCTCTAATCGGCAGTGATCTCCATTAGTGCTTTCTGAGCAAAAGAAACTGCCGATTCCTGATCGGTATGTCCGGTTATCAGATCATTTTCCAAAAGACGTGTTTGTACGATTACCTTTGAAAATGGATACGGAACAACAAAATTATCCCAAGATTTAAGTCTTAGGCAATGGGAATACTCAAAGGACAAAAGTAATATTGGGGCTTTCGTTATTCGGGCCAATGCAACTACTCCCTCTTTTGCCTGATATTTGGGACCTCGTGACCCGTCAGGCGTTATCCCGACATCACTCCCTTCTCTTACGGCCTTAATTAATGCACGCATCGCCTGGTAACTACGGCGATTCTGAGAACCCCGTATTGCCCTGATTCCCGCCCACCCATAGAAAGTTTCCAGCCATGAACCATCTCTGCTTCCACTGATTAGTCCGTAACAATTTTTCTTCTTCCTGAACCTTCTGTGCCATTCTCCTGCCAAAAACAAGCGGTTATGCCAAAGCATAATAACCAAAGCTTCACGTAATCCCTTAATCTGCGAAAGTCCATTGGGGTCTTTGTAGCAAAAACGAACGGAAAAAGTCCAAACCCTGTAAATCAAGCCCAAAGGAAGAAGCACTATTCGTATCGCCAAAGACTGGCTGTACGGAACGAAATGTCCGCCAATCTGAGTTGAAGGCATGCCCTAGAATGCGAAATTCAGTCCCACTTCACCAATGTGAGAAGGAACCTCCTCATCATGGGAATAACGATATCCCAATCGAAAGGCAAAAATCTCAGACAAATTCCAGGACAAACCAACACTTCCGGTACCATAGAATCCATTATCCTTCAAACTCATGGGAATCTTGGATTTCGTCTGGTAGTATCCCAGACCTATCCCAAAATATGCATCGAGATTCTCATTTAGTGGAGTCTTGTAACCCAAATCCAAGTAATAGGCCAAAGAAGAACTGCTCTCCGAAAGTCGATCCGAACCATAATAGGATTCTCCATCATGCGAATTGATACGGTACATCGCACCAAGTCCGACACGATATGAATTAGTCTCAAATCCTGTTGCCAAATTCGTTGAAAATCCAGGAACGTATTTCCTTAGCGATGGTGTCGCCCCACTCACCGTTTCATGTTGCTTGAAGGGAAAGGAAGCACCCGGAGAAACAATTAGATAACTGCCGAAACGGCCGCTCTTTCCACCACTGAAATCTGTTTCATCCTGATCAGTCGGTGCGACAAAATCCCTTTCCGGCTCAATGGTGGAAGGTTCTCCAAGGGTGGAATCAGCCGAAAATAAATTTTGCTTTGGGCTGGAATAGGAAGAAGTGTTCGACTCGTACCAGTATCCTCTCTTCTGGTTGTTCATATTTGCCCGCATACTATCAAGGTCAAATGGTTTTGAGTGTTTGCCCTTTGTTGAAAGTCCATAGAAAATTTCATCGAACCGCTTCTGCAAGTTGTGCAACCTTCCTGAATAATTGTTAAGTTCGTCCTTCAAATTACGGATTTTATGTTTCTGAAAATGGCTTTTCTGATCGACAGAGGAATAGTATTCACTGACTGGTTTTTCTCCAACCCCGTAAGATAATTGAGAATTGCCTGAATTCTGCCCGTTCAGGGAGAGATGAACGCAAAAAAAAGTCAATGCCGATGAAAAGATCCGAATCATGAAAACATATGCAACTTGAAGAAAAACAGAACGCAACCCTAAATAATAAATCTCAGCCAATCGGCTTCGCTTGATTCAATTTTCGAATAAAAAAGAAATAAAGAAGGTGAAACCCCAACAGATATATAATGTTGACCACAAAACCGCCCTTAAAGGCCATTCTGAGGCCGACCTCCTGTCTGTAAGCCTTCCGGTAAGCTCCCAGATTGGCAGCGGTTATCTCGCTTAGAGAGAGAGGTAATCGGGCATCATACATTTTTGGAGGGAGATTTTTCTCGAGAACATACTTTGGCACTTCAGGCTCGAGATTTCTTATAATGTCCCAGTAATCCCTCTTAGGCATGCCCAAAAGTGGACCCAACTTCATTTCACCATAGAATGTCATCTGTATGATGATAGCCGTCAGAACCAACAAACTCTGTGATACCAGCCAAACTTTTGTTTTGAGTTTCATTTGATCAGTTAAACCTAATTACATCTAAGGGACAAATCAAAGCTTTGGAATTCAATTATTCGCGCAATTGAGAGTTGCCATGTGAGGTTAGTTTCTCCTACAAAATAAGATAGATGGTATTTCGTTTGGTGATGGGTATGTTTGTCTTTTTCTTGCCCCTGTTTGGCGAATTGGAGCATGTGGTTCGCAAAAATGAGACTTTGGGAGGGATAGCCAATCGCTACGGTGTTTCAACGTCTTCCCTGCAAGCTCTAAATGGGATTTCAAACCCAAATCTCCTTTTTGTTGGTAAAAAGTTAAAGATTCCATCCGGCCAAAATCAACAGATAACCTACACCATAAAAAAGGGAGACAGCCTGGGATCCATCGCCTCTAGATTTGGGGTTAAGCTTTCGACCCTTGCTTCGATCAATAAAATTAGCAGACCCGACCTGATCAAAGCTGGCCAAAAGTTACTGATTCCGATCAAGGGTAGTTCTGTAAAGCCAAACTCGTTGTTATCAAGCAGTACCATAGGATCACTGAACAAGATAAGGCCTCATTCTAGCAAGTGGAGACGAATTGTAATTCATCATTCCGCGACTCCTGTTGATGATGCCATGAATATGCATCGCGTTCACAAAGCAAGGGGAATGAAAAATGGCCTGGCCTATCATTTCGTTATCTCAAATGGCTCAAGAAAGGCATACGATGGAGAAATATTCATTGGGGACAGATGGCGAGGACAACTCGATGGTGGTCACATGAAAAAACTTTCTGACAATCAAACCAGCATTGGAATTTGTCTTATTGGGAACTTCGAACTGCGTGCGCCCACAAACAAACAAATGAACAGTTTGGAAGGTCTGTGCGAGTATCTCATGACCAAATGCAAACTTAAGGCTAATCAAGTCACGACTCACAAGGTACATCACCCCAACCACACTGTTTGCCCGGGTAAATTCTTTTCGCTCTCCTTATTAAAAAAGCGAATTAGTTCATAGATTTTTCCAAATCTGACTTATCTCGAGCCAGAAGAACCTTTCCGAATCTTGACTCGGAGTTTCTTGCAAGTGCCAAAGAAAAATCATCCATCTGGAAAACTGAATCAATCGGATAGCTAACCTCATTTAAAGCAAGCGGTACCAACACTTCCTCCATGGCATTTCTGATTTGCTCAGAGGTTTTGTTTCTCTTCCATCGATCCAACCAAAAGCCAACAAAGCGAACATCTTCGAAAATCAGATTTCGGGTCGGAAAACGGATTGGTGCCGAATCCATTGCTCCAAAAGTAACATGCACACCTCCTTCAGCAACACACTTGGCCAATCTTAACGCACTTCTTCCCCCCACTGAGTTTAGTGCCATGACACAGCCTTTGCCACCGGTGAATTCTCTGACCATTTGCGGAGTGTCATCGTTGTCCAAAAACACCGTCTCTGCACCAAATGCTTTCAGGTCGCTTACTCTTTCCTCTGTTCTGGCTAATGAAATGCAAACCACCCCCATGCGCTTGGCAAATTGGATCACTGCCAATCCAACTGCCGAATTACCTGCATTCTGAATCATTACATCGCCTTCCCTCAAATATTCGAAGTCGTTAAGCAATCGCCATGCAGTCATCGGGTTAAGCAAGCCTACGCTAAGTTGTGAGTATGGAACCAAGGCAGGCAGTAAAAGCAAATCATCCACATTGACATCACAATATTCCTGCCATGCTCCAACTTCATCAGGTATGGCGACAACCTTATTCATCACATCTTCATCTACCTTCTCCCCCACTTCAATCACCTTGCCCACACCTTCTCTTCCGGCCACAGCAGGAAGTTTCTTCAAATGCCCATAACTTCCCTGAATTAGGCCAATATCCGAAGGATGAATTGTTGCCGCCTGAACCTCAATTCGAACCTCTCGAGAACGCAACTTTCCTAGAGTTAAATTCTCCATTCTCAAAACATCACTTGGGGAACCGTGATTAAGATATCTTACCGCCCGATTCACTTTATTCATTTGGCCTTCATCCAACCCATTGCTTGCATCCAAGTTGCGGCGCGAGCAGGCCAATTTGAAACTGGTTTATCGGTTTTCCTCATTCCATATCCGTGTCCCCCAAATGGATAAACATGTAGCTCATTACCATTGACTCCCGCTTTCTCCAAAGCCAAATAGGCAAGCACGCTACCCTCGGCCGGTACTCGGTCATCCCCTGTGTGCACGAAAAAACAAGGTGGCGTTTCGGATGTAATTTTGATTTCCGAAAACAGAGTGGTTCTCTTTTCACGATCAACCAAGTAAGCGGGATAGATCAAGATGCCAAAATCCGGACGACAAGAAAATTTGTCCGCCTCATCCAACTGCTTATAACTTCTCTCATGAAATGAAGTTAGTCCCATTATTGCGAGATTACCACCTGCAGAAAATCCCAGAACGCCGATTCTTTCAGGATGAATTTTCCAATTCCTAGCGTTTTGCCTCACAATTCCATATGCTCTTTGCAAGTCCTGCAATGGTGCTTCGTGAGGTAGTCGATTCTTTCTTCTTGGAACTCGATATTTAAGAAGTATTCCCGTTACCCCAAGATCATTGAGCCAATTGCAAACCTCTATGCCCTCATGCTGGTAAGCTAAAATATTGTACCCTCCACCTGGGCAAACAATCACAGCAGTTCCGTTTGATTTTGCCTTGGTCGGCATGTACACGGAAATGGTCGGTTCCGAAACATTTGAAATCCTCATGACATCGTTACCGCCAGGTTTGGGCTTGATCTGCCTCTCTGCTTCTACCTGTCCGGCAATTTCACCTGGAGCTAACGTAGGCCATAGCTTTATGATTTTCTCACTGGCTGAAACAAAATGGAAGCAGAGAAAAAAAATTATGATTGAATTTTTCTTGTGAATTGTCATCTGCGGTATGTTTGGGATTGTCTTCACAAAGAAAAGAAAAAAAGAGAGAATTTTTTCTTTGAGATTTTAAGAGCGAATGTCTTTCATGTGCTACATGTCAAGATTGTGCGTTATATTCAGTTTGGTGATTTACACTTCACTCATTCATGGAAACGAAGATCTCTTTGAGTCTTTTATTCAGTTGGGACCCGAAGGAAGAGGAAATGACCAACTCGTCAAGAACTGGCACTATGTGAAAAAAATGAGTTCCTCGGACATTCCAAAGCTTCTGGAGACCATGAACAAGACAAATGCCTTGGGTGACAACTGGATCCGAGCTGCCATTTTTGAACTACTGAATGATTCGGGAAAAGAATCTCTCCCCGATGAAGAGATCGTCAGATTCATAAAGGACAAAGAAAATGAGGGCAGCTCAAGAAGTACTGCATATGATTTCCTTAAACTGATGAAACCACAGATAGCTGTTTCACTCATCCCTACCTTTATCGACGACCCTGAATTGACCCTTCGCAGAGAGGGCGTCCAAATGCTTTTGAATCAGGCGAACAAACTGGAAAACAAAGAGCAGGCAATCGATGCTTTCCAGTACGCTCTTGGTAAGGCAAGAGAGGTTGACCAGATAGAAAGTGCCTCTAAGTCGCTGGAAAGCTTGGGTGAGGAAATTGACCTTCCCAAAAGGATGGGATTTCTTACCGCATGGAAGGTGATCGGTCCGTTTGATAACACTTCGCGAAATGGTTTCGGCACAACTTATTCCCCTGAAAATAATAAAATGCTTTTGGATTCAGTCCATCGGGGAAAAAATGGACCCGTTAAGTGGCAACCCTTTTCCACTTCGGACAGATTGGGATTGATGGATTTAAATCAACCCTTTGGCCATATAAAGGAAGTTCTTTGCTATGCATATACTGAATTCGAATCATCTTCAGAACAGACCGTGCAATTCCGCATCGGATCCAAAAATGCGTGGAAGTTATGGGTTAACAACCGTTTGATTTTTGCCCGTGACGAATACCATCGAGGAGCCACAAGGGTAGATCAATTCATTCTTGATGGAAGACTCCAAAAGGGGGAAAATCAAATTCTGGTCAAGGTATGTCAAAATGAACAGACTGAAAGTTGGACCAAACAATGGGAATTCTGTTTTCGAGTGACAGACGAAAGCGGCACCGTAATAAACTCTTTGAATTAAAAAATGAAAATCTTAACAACGGTTCTCCTCATTCTAGCGAATCCCCTCTTCATTTTTGCCGATTGGTTGGGTTTCCGAGGAACTCACGGCAACGGTATNANAGATGGTCAAATATCCCCTGAAATTTCGATGGATTCCAAAAACTCTTGGACAGCCCAACTTCCGGGCAGGGGTTTATCCAGTCCAATTCTGGTTGATGATCTGGTTGTTTTGACCGCGTCAAGTGACCCTAACCAGTCCACTCTGCACATTCTGGCATTTGATGCGAAAAATGGAGATCTTGCCTGGGAACGAAGATTCAAGGCAACAGGTAGAACCATTTGTCACAATAAAACATGCGTGGCTGCATCGACCATGGTAAGCGATGGCAAAGTGGTAGTGGCTCAATTTTCGTCCAATGATATTTTCTGTTTGGACTTAGATGGAAATATAAAGTGGTTGCGAGGGCTTACCTATGATTATCCCAATATTGCCAATGGATTGGGCATGTCATCTTCTCCCGTTCTTGCTAAAGGAGTTATGATTGCACAAGTTGAAAACGATGCGGAATCATTTACATTTGGTCTGAATCTTCAGAATGGAATGTCCATTTGGAGAAAAAACAGACCAAGAGGAGCAAACTGGACATCACCTGTAGTTCTAAAAAAAGGCTCTTCCACTTGGGTTGGTCTTCAATCAAAGAAGGGCTTGGCCTTCATCAACCCCTTGGACGGTGAAGTTTTATGGAATTTTGAAGGCGGTGCATCAACCATACCCTCAAGTGCAATTACGGATGAAAATACAGTTATTGTCCCCTCCAATGGTCTAACCGCATTCGAACAACCAATCGCTGCAAAATCTCCCACTACAATATGGAAGAACAATAAGTTGGCTCCGGGAACCGGCAGCCCAACCGTATTTGACAAAGAAGTTTTTGTCGTGAACAGGGCCAATGTCCTGACCTCCGCCTCAACTGAAAATGGTGAAATCAACTGGAGATTAAGAATCAAAGGCCCCGTAAGCGCATCCCCAATTACCACCGGAAATCTACTGTTGGTTTTCAATGAAGAGGGGCTCGGGCAAATTGTTGATATAAGTGACCGAAAGGAAGGTAAGCTGATCAATGAAATCGATCTTAAGGATACGATCCTTTGCACGCCTGCTGCGGACAAGGGATCTGTTTTTGTACGATCGGATAAAAATCTGTGGAAGTTAAGTCTCTAAACAAATTAACTAATAACTTACTTCCAAACCANCTCTCATCCTTCTAAGCGANGAAATCCCCTTNGANGTTACACTTGATCGCCAAAGGTATAGCTGGCGAAGTTTCGGCAGTGACGCCAAACTATCAACAATCGAATCCGAAACTCTTGTATTAACCAAATTAAGCGACTCCAAAGCTTTGTTTTCAGCCAAGGAACTGATGGCATCGGAACGAATCGAAGTACCCATCAAATTAAGTTTCAAAAGCCTTGGAAATGAGGAGATCAAAACTAGGGATTGATCAGTAATTGAGGTATTTCTCAAGTCCAACTTCACAATGTGCTTCCTCATTGGAATCAATGATTGAAGAGACTTGTCAGTCACGTTTTCGTGATCCGTTACAACTCTGACCTCGAGGAGTTTTGAACCAATCCCCAAAGGCCTGACCAACAAACCACTTTTTTCCGAAATCTGCTCCAAGTTAATTTTACCCAAATCACTCAGACCTAGAGCCAACTGATCAATTTCTGCCAAATAACTGGCCTGAGGCAGCTGGTCGTCTTTTTTGCGTTCACTGATGGCATCAATCCCATCAGTGGCTCCGACCCAGGTACCGAAATCCAAACCTTGTGCAATCCACATCCTGAAAGTTTCCTTTTGAGTTCTGCTGAGTGAACCTCCTTTGGGTGGCATGTGATCAGAGTCATCTTCCGGTAGAATCACGCGTTGATAAAGAGAGCTCTTGCTNGGATGATCCACAACCACCACCGCTCCATCATCGCTGCCATGCATGATGTAGGCAGCTCCATCTAATCTAAGTCCCGCTTTGGGTAGCTTGATCAGACCGTTCTTTTCATAGGGTGACATGTGACATTCGATGCATCTTTCTTCCAATATTGGCCAGACCTCCTTTTCAAAATCAATCACTGAAAGCAAACAGTGATTAAATAAAATGAAGGTCCAAAAAAATTTAAAAAACATATGTTCTGTTTACTTGATTAGAGCAAAAGTTCCAACNATTTAGGCAAAACCGAGAAGATAAATTTTACAGAGACATATTATTTAAGCTTGGAAAANGTCGATTGGAAAAGATACAACAAANTAAATGATCCAACTAACATCTCCTCTTCTCTTTATTCTCTGTGCTCATCTTAGTAATGGCCAATCGAATTTCTCATGGTCGGAAACGAAAGGTACCCATATTGATCTTCTATTTGGGAAAAAAAAGGTTGCACGATACGTCTANGAGCGAATGGACCCTCAGGATAGAGAGAGGACGTACAAACCCTTCTTTCACCTTTATGATGAAAATGGAAAAAACTTTGTGACCAAAGGACCGGGTGGTAAATTTACCCATCATCGCGGTATTTATTTTGGTTTTTCCAAATGTTCCGCATTGGATGGTAAAAAGCAGNCGGTAAGCGTTGATACCTGGCACTGCAAGAGAGGATACCAAACTCATGAAAGAATCCTTCAGCAAAAAGTTGACCGTGAAAAGGCATCCATTAAGAGCGAAATTGCATGGAGAGTGGATGATGGGACCATTTTCATTAGCGAAGAAAGGGAAGTTACCTTCCAATTTTCCGAAGACGCTAGACTNCAAATTGATTTCGTTTCTGTGCTATCCACAACACAACCATTGATAAAGCTTGATGGGGATCCTCAACATGCCGGATTTCAATTCAGAGCCTCGAACGAGGTTGCTTCATCCACCTCAAAGCAAACTTTCTATATCCGACCCGGTGAAGGAGTGGATGATAAGGGGAAGACAAAGAACTGGCCACAAGACAAAGACATGACTAACTTGAATTGGAAGGGACAAAGTGTAGTTGTGGGAGGACAAAGGTACTACACTCTGTACCTCGATCATAGCCAAAATCCCAAGCCCAGTTATTACAGTGAGCGAGACTACGGTAGATTTGGCTCTTACTTCAAAGCATCAGTTGAGCCCGNCCGCCCTTTATCGGTAAGNTACAGATTAATTTTCGGAACCAANGAACTAAGCACCATCGAGTGTCAGGACTTTTCGAAAACTTTTCTCAAAGACACCTAAAATAAGCTTTTTGCCTATTCGGACATAACGCATCCTTTGAACGAAAACTTACCCGCGTTCACTCTCGCACTATCTGCAGGCTTCCTCTATGCGTGTAGTGNCATACTCTGCAAACGTGGACTTGAACTGGGATCTGGAACNCTAAGATCCCTCGTGTATTCAAATCTTCTAATGTCGGCATGTTTTCTACCCTACCCTATNTTCGCAAAAACAAATCTTACCTACGAGTTTGTTCTTTACGGAATGCTTTTGGGATNNCTTTTTTTCTTTTCGCAAATGCTCTGTTTCCTCTCTTTAAAAAGAGGAGATGCAAGCCTAATGACTCCTATCATGGGCTCAAAGCCGGTTTTTGTGGCTGTATTTGTGGCATTTTTGAATTTATCGCCCAATAGCCTGGCCCACACAACTTGGATTGCAGTTGGACTTGCCACTCTTTCAATCGCCCTGATTGGATGGCCAAATGCAAAATCAGACTTCTCCTTGCCGGGAATACTTTTAGCATTAGGAGGGGCAGCTGGCTTTGGTCTGCTCGATTCACTGGTTCCTTTTTTCACTCATCAGTCTGATCCATTTTTTCTCCTTTTCATCGTNTTTGGATCCGTTGGGTTGTTTTCNATCTTGATCATTCCGTGGACTGAAGATTCTTTTCTACCCTTCCGCTCGGGAGCAGATCTCTGGATGTGGCTTTCTGCTATACCAATGGGAGGTCAAGCAATTTGCATGTCTATGGCCATCGGTCTTTATCAAGTTCCCACAGAAGCCAATATCTTCTATGCAGNCCGGGGATTCTGGTCCGTTGTTTTGGTTGCAATTTTTGGAGGATGGTTGGGATTGAAGGAAAGCAAGTCATCTGTAAAAGTTTTATTGAGAAGATTGTTGGGAGCTTTGCTTCTTCTCTTAGGAGTATGGCTTACATCCAGCTAGATTACCTTTAAACTCATCACATCAAATCCTATTCAAGTTCCCTTAGCCGATCAGCCAAGATTTCCAGAACTAATGGATGGTTACCTAAGGTAAATGTACTTTCTATATGCATGCCTGACCTTTCGAAAGGTTTGCAAATTTGGGCTATGTCACCATCAGGGCCGGCATGGCGACCTGGTGCAAGAAACAATTGACCAACTACGACACACCTATGACCGGAAGACTTTATGTCCGCCAACAAATTTTCCAACAATGGATCATTAAAATCGTACTTAACTCCTTTTCTCCTTTCCATGCATGCGGTGGAAAAACCTGAAATCAAACCGCCTAATCTTTGTGCCAAATACTTTCCAATTTCTTCTCGAACCAAGTTTACCTCTGGAAGAGGGGTTCCATGATCGACTAATATCACAAATGGCTTCTCTGTAAATTTTTGTGAAATTAAATGCCTGATGTTTTCAATAACTGCATCTCCCAATCTTTGGTCACCTTTTCGAAAAAGACAGTCAGCAATTGCAAAATNTCTGTTAGTAGCTGACTCTCTCCATTTTCCCAACTTTTTCGGCAACCAATCAGTAATCGCCAAACTAGGACCCAAAAACATGGGTATGACCGAGATGTAATCGATCTTATCCGTATCTTTCGATGCGAAAAATGAATCCATGGAACAGGCAGCGACTCCATTTAATTTGGCTGAGTCAATCTTGTGGGAATGCATAATGCCCGCAGGAATTATTGGGAACCCCGATTTTTCCTCCAGTTTGCTCGCCGTCAGACGCAGGGAAAGAACGGATTCCGAACTTAGGGATCCGTTATCAACCAAGAAATATTTCCTTGATCCTAATTTTTCCATTTGACGAGATATGGTTTGGCGTGCAATTTCNTANATAGATTCGGTTGGGAATCCGAATTNATATTAACAACAGCGGGAAAAGTATTATGAATAATATATTGTGGATGGCAACAACACTACTATCAATTGCATTGATTTCATCGTGTTCGAAGAAAAATGTTCTATCTCCAGATGACACTGCACTCATTAAGGGTACGGATCGAGGAACATTCATTGGCTCTCCTGAAGACTTTGCCAATGGATCGGGTACTGATGAACTATCTCCGCCAGGTGCCAGTATCATCGGCATTAATGGAGAAGATGGACTTGCTCCCCAAGATCCATTCTGGACAGACCCAGATGCCTTGCTTAGTGCAGAAAGACCATTTGATCCTATTTTCTTTGGATTTGATCAATACAACATCGGATCGGATGAAAGAGAAAAATTACAGGACATCGCCGTTTTCATGAGTCAAAACCCAGATGTAAAAATTCTGGTGGAAGGATACTGTGACTGGAAAGGCACTCCTGCCTACAACAAATCTTTAGGTGACAGGCGGGCAACTAGCGTGAGAGATTATCTTTCTGATCTTGGAGTAAGTGCTACCCGTATCGAGATAATCTCAATGGGTGACGAATTGGCCACACCGAACGCAGATCCAACAACTGCAGGATTGGAAAGNAAAGCTCATTTCGTTATCCTNAGAGACTCCTAATTCCATTTTCCGATGAATAAGTTCAAAAGAGCCTTCTCCCTTCCCGTCCTTATTGCTGTTTTTTTCTCTTCCTGTTCTAAGAAAGTTGATCCCGACACATCTTTAATCAGGAACAATGGTAATGGTGGTACAGCCAGCAATGTAGAGGGTTTCAACTCTGGAAACAATGATGATTTCTCCCTCGCAGGTAACCCGCTCTTAAGTTCGAACGATGATCTTCTTGCACCAAGAAACAATGGCTTGGATGCTTTTAGTGATCCTTTAAATACAATCCGTCCATTTGACCCGGTTTACTTTGGCTTCGATCAATACAATATCGATTCAACCGAAAGAGGTAAGCTTTCCGAAATCGCTGACTTTCTCAAAACTAATCCCAAGGCAAAACTTTTGATTGAAGGTTATTGCGATTGGAAAGGGACACCTGCATACAACAAATCACTCGGCGACCGACGCGCCACTACGGTTAAATCTTATCTGGTGGATTTGGGTGCAGATCAATCAAGAATAGAGACGGTTTCAATTGGCGATGAGTCAGCCATTCCCAATGCAGTCGCAGAACAAGCCCGTTTGGACCGCAGAGCTGCATTTGTTGTAACTAAAGGCTCCTAATTCNTTTCAAACTATTTCCCCAACTGGATAAAGAANGATTCAAAGGAACTTATAGCCCNTTCCATTATTCTTAAGTTAAAACTCTCGTCTGGTGCGTGCAGATTNTCTTCATTTGTAAATAGCCCCAACATCAGGGCTTCAAGACCCGCTACCTCCTGTAAATCCCTGATTATTGGAATACTCCCACCTTCCCGTAAGTAGATTGGTTTGGTACCAAATTCATCATTCACGCAATTCTCGATGATTGGAAAAGCCTTTTTCATCAAATCTGTTTCTTTACCGCTTGAGCCAGGTTTACCAGGTGGAATTACCACATAAGGATCACCCCCTCCTTTGATTTCAACTTCTACGCGAATTGAATCTGGGCAGGAGGCTTCGATCGCCTTGCGAACTTTTTCTCCGATATCACGGGAATTCTGGTTGGGAACCAACCGGCAAGTGATCTTGGCGAATGCTTCTGATGGAATAACTGTTTTTGAGCCTTCTCCCTGATAACCTCCTCCCATTCCGTTAAATTCCAAAGTAGGACAAAATCGAATCGCTTCGAGTGCATTGAAACCGGGTGGTGGAGATAAATTTGGCACCCCAAGAAAATCCTTATANTCAGCCTCCTTGATTGGCAGTTTTTCAAGCTCTCTTCTTTCCCACTCCTTCGGATCAACGACATCATCATAAAATCCACTTACCGCAACCCTGCCTGAATTGTCGTGCAAGGAAGAACATATGCGCACTAAAGATTGAAGTGGATTTAAAATTGCACCTCCATGAACGCCCGAATGAAGATCCTGCCTCGGTCCAACCAACTTAACCTCAAGAGCAGTTAAACCACGAAGACCGGTGGTTACAACCAATTGGTCGGGTCCGGGACTTCCAGTATCTGAAACCAAGAGCATATCCCCAGACAATTGCTCTTTTCTATCCTCCAAAAATGGACGAAAGCTGGGACTTCCTATTTCTTCTTCTCCTTCTATCAAATAGGTTATGTGTATGGGTAAATCAGGATTCTTTTGCAAAGCGCGATACAAAGCGCACATGTGGACAATTTGGGGACCCTTGTTATCGGCAGCCCCNCGACCAAATATTCTTCCGTCCCTCACAGTTGCTTCAAATGGGGATGAAGTCCAAAGGTCTAAAGGATCTGGAGGTTGAACGTCATAATGACCGTAAATGACCAACCTTGGCCAAGATGGATCTCCTCTTGTTGCCAGTAGAACTGGGTGAATGGGAGTCTCAATGGTTTCGACGGAAAAACCAAGTTCCGATAAGCGATCATGAGCAAATTTTCGGGCACCCGTTATTCCTTCGGCAAAAGAGGAGTCTGCAGACACGCTTGGATATCTCACATATTCTGAAAGTGCTTTGACGGGATTCTCAAGTAAATTACTCATTTGGTGGGATGGGGATTCTCCTCAGGTTTTTTTAGCCTTATTGTAGAGGCCCATAACATAAGGCATCCGTGATCTGAGGTATTCGATTCTTTTCCCCGAATCCGGATGGGTTGATAGAAACTGGGGCATTTTATTTCGGCTGCGTGATTTCATTTTTTGCCAAAAACGAATCGACGCTCTGGGATCGTATCCAGCTTTTGCAGAATAAATCAGACCCAAATCATCCGCCTCTCTTTCCTGAGTGCGACTAAACGGAAGGACTGCTCCCAAGGTAGCGCCAACGCCATAAGCACCTCTCGCCAATGCCCTATCCTTCGAACTTTTTTTTCTCATGGCAGTGTCCAGTATGATTCCGCCCAGAGCAACACCCACCCCCTGACTCATTCTTTTGTTACTATGCCTCTTGGCCACATGAGCAACCTCATGTCCAATAACGGCTGCAATTTCATCTTCATCGCCATTCGCAAGTTCGATCAGACCAACGTTTACTCCCACTTTTCCACCGGGCATTGCAAAGGCATTTGGTTCAGTTTTGTCGAAAACCACAAATTCCCAATCGGTCCCCGGAACATCAACCATGGCAACATCTGTGATTCGCTTCCCTATCCTATCAATCATTTTCTGATAATCGATGTTTTTGGACACAGGATCCTTGCGTTTCATTTCAGAAAATTGCACATTTGATTGTCTTGCAAGTCTCTCATCAGACATCATGGCAACTCCACAACCCGAACAAGAAAAAATCGTTAAAACGAGAGTAAACAGAATATAAAAATTATCTCTCATCCAGATCATAACTCAAATTTACCTTCAGATATCTAGGTCTCAAGTCCAAAGACAATCTAAATCAATGTTTAAAATGGCGGGAATGAGTGAAAATCATTGCCATGTTGCACTCGTTTGCAGCTTTTATNACCTCTTCATCGCGAACACTACCGCCTGGTTGAATGGCAGCGGTTGCACCTGCCTCCGCAGCAGCCAACAATCCATCGGCAAACGGGAAAAAAGCGTCAGATGCAATGGTTGATCCATCAAGAGACAATTTGGCTTCACCAGCTTTCCATACTGCAATCCTAGAGCTGTCAACTCTTGACATTTGTCCGGCTCCAACCCCAAGCGTTCTCTCGTCCCCAGCATAGACTATCGCATTGCTTTTAACATGCCGAACGACTCGCCAACCGAATAACATCGAACGCATTTCAANCTCCGTTGGNTGACGTTTGCTGACAATTTCAAAATTCTTAGGATTGATTCTCTTCTGGTCCCGATCTTGGACAAGCAAACCTCCAGGTATTGTTCTTAACTCCNTAAGAGTATCAGGACCAAAACCAACTTTTGAAACCAGTAGACGTAAATTCTTTTTTCTGGAAAAGAATTCCAAAGCTTCATCCGTAAAACCAGGAGCTATTATCACCTCGCAGAAGATTTCTCCAATCTTGTGGGCCAAATCGAAATCAATCGTGTTGTTGACCACGATTATTCCACCAAAAGGAGCCTGACGATCCGTATCAAAAGCCGCTTGCCAAGCTTCTGAAATGCTGTCGGCACTTGCTACTCCACAAGGGTTGGTATGCTTCAGAATGGCAACGGTCGGACGCTCAAATTCTCCAATAAGATAAGCAGCTGCAGAAATATCGATGATATTGTTGTAACTAAGTTCTTTGCCCTGCAATTGTTCAAAATAATCGAGAAAATCTCCATACAGAGCTGCTTNTTGATGAGGATTTTCTCCATAACGCAAGTCCATTACCTTATTTTCCTCCAAATTCATTGTTGATGGGAATCCGGAAATTNCATCTATATCCAAATTATCCTCACTGCGTGACGAAAGATAAGTTCGAATTGCACNATCATAGGATGCGGTTCGGCTAAATACTTTCAGCGCAAGTTCTCTCCTCAAGACATAATCTTCCTCGNTTGAGGACATTGATTCCAATACCCTTGAATAGTCTGCAGGATCACAAATAACAGTAACATGCCTATGATTTTTGGCTGCACTCCGCAGCATNGATGGACCACCAATATCAATTTGTTCAATGGCTTCTTCAAAAGCCACATTCGCCCGNGCAACAGTTTCCTCGAANGGATACAAATTTACCGCNACCAAATCTATCATTTCAATTCCATGATCAAGAGCTGCTTTCATGTGATTTTCATTTTCCCTTAAAGAAAGAAGACCTCCATGAATTTTTGGATGGAGAGTTTTAACTCTTCCATCCATCATTTCGGGAAACCCCGTATGCTCACTAACATCCATCACTTCAAGCCCTTGATCGCGAAGTAGTTTGGCGGTTCCACCCGTTGATAAGATGGTATATCCAAATTGACGAACCAATGATTCGGCAAATTCAGTTATTCCTGTTTTGTCACTTACTGAAAGAAGAGCNAACTTTTGCATATAATCCGTTTTGTATCCATTCTCTANCTGAGCAAGCGTTTTTCATTCACAAAGAATGACAACATCCANCAAATAAGCATTGGTGTTTAAATAAACTNTGATATGATAAACTGATCAATCATTTTGAATGAAAACAGCATAGAATTGGAAGGNTTACAGGNTTCACTTGATAAATTGGTTCATCACCGGGAGAAATCAAAAGTCGAGGGGATCGACTTGCATGCGTTCATCTATTTCATCAGTATCGCAAATCTGTCGGATAGGAGCGTAACTCTTCTTGGACGAAAATGGGTTCTTGCCAATGACGATGGTACTAAAACGGTTGTCGAAGGCGAAAAAATTGTCGGCGAATGTCCTTTAATACCTCCTGGGGAGACCTTTTCCTACAACAGCTATCATGTCACTCACCTTTCCGCTGAAGCATTTGGTTCATTCCATGGCGTAGATGAATTTAAAAATCGTTTTCATGTACGGATGAGTCCATTTAGATTGGATATTCCTGGCGGTCCTTCCATTGATCCCATTCATTCATGAAATTTACTGACTTAAACGCTCATGGAGGAATCGGAGCGAATTGCTGCCTATGTGAAATCGGNCCATTTAAATTTGTAATNGACTCTGGATTACACCCAAAATTTGCAGGTCCTGAATCCTTACCAAAACACAGTGAAATTGGACGATTCACCCTCGATTTCATTATTCTCACACACTGTCACCTTGATCACTTGGGAAGCTTACCCCTGCTTTCAAGGGAGCAACCGGACGCTCCGGTCATTCTCAGTTACGCAAGTTCTATTCTAGCCCGTCGAATGTTATCCAACTCGATATCGGTGATGAAAAGACAACGNTCTGAACTGAATTTGCCAGAATTACCATTCTACGGCAGGGGCGATCTTTCATCCCTTTATGATCGTTTCAAAACTCCTCCCCTCCATACCCCTTACCGATTGGAAAAAAATGGAGAGTCGATCGAGATCACATTGCATCATGCAGGACATGTAGCAGGTGCAGTCTCAGTAGGTATTAAATATCAAAAGAAGACCATTTTTTTTACTGGAGACATNTTATTNAATGATCAGAGAACGCTGGACGGAGCAAATCTGCCTCGCGAACCAGTCGATATTCTNGTNACNGAAACGACCAGAGGTGCCACAGAANTTCCNAAAAATCAGTCNCGCGAATCAGANATTGTTAATCTNCTNANACAGGTAAATTCAACTANNGCNAAGGGTGGATCTGTANTAATCCCCGTNTTTGCNTTGGGNNGGATGCAGGAAATGCTTTTCGTATTAGANGAAGCATTNCGNAAAAAAGCNATACCCAANGTNCCAGTTTTNTGCTCNGGTCTGGGTATGGACTTAGTAAACCACTTCCATGAAATCTCCAAAAATACCAACCGNGTTCGNTTTAANCGCAAAGTNCTTAAATCGATTGGTGCACGACCNTTACCCAAAAAAATAGAACCNGGAAGAAGACNTCCAATGGANGGAATTTANTTGGTNAGNAGNGGTATGATGGTTGAAAATACNCCNTCNTATGTTCTTGCCTCCGGACTTTTGGGAGATTCNAGGAATTCANTTCTTTTNGTNGGATNTTGCGANCCNCANACTCCNGGAGGAAANCTGCTTGNNACCANNGTGGGTGATGATTTCGATTTTGATGCAGTGGATGTGATTGAAAAAGTACGNGCTAAAGTCTNNAAATATGANCTNAGTGGTCACGCAAATCGNGATGAACTTATTACATTCGCNAAAAAACTATCNCCCCGNGCTGTTGTNTTACANCATGGCGACCCNGAAGCAAGAGATTGGTTCAANCAGAANCTNNAAAANGAAANTTTCAATATTTACGANCCAGAACCCCTTCAAACCTATGACATCTGAATCNCTNCNAAACTCATCACTCGCCGAACAGCTTGATGAAGTCTTCGCACGCCCATCNGGTCGAAACTTNGATCAAATGAGAGAAGTTGANTTCAAACTCGAAATNGCNCCGCATGCAGACGGATCAGTCCTCTGCTCNTTTGGTAATACGCAGGTAATATGTGCTGCCATGATTGAGGANCGNGTNCCNGGATGGATGAGGCANCAAAAAGTNGANGGAGGTTGGTTAACAGCTGAATACAACATGCTCCCCTACTCGACACTATCNCGAAAAGACCGTCCCAGTAGTAAAGGTAAAACAGACGGAAGAAACATTGAAATCCAGCGACTCATTGGTCGCTCCTTGAGAGCAGTGGTCGACCTTAAAAAATTTCCCGACAAAACTCTGTGGATTGATTGCGATGTTCTTCGGGCAGACGGTGGCACCCGTACTGCCTCGATAACAGGAGCATGGCTAGCGGCTAGAATTGCAATTAATGATTTACTTGAAAGGGGAAAACTCGAACAGGACCCCATACTTGATCATCTGGCAGCTATCAGCGTGGGAATTTACAAAGACACCTGTATACTTGACCTTGATTACCCTGAGGACCGAGATGCAACAGTGGATGCCAATATCGTGATGACTGGAAGTGGTCAGTTTGTTGAAGTTCAATCAACCGGAGAAGAAGCGACCTACAGCAAAGCTCAATTCGATGAAATGCTGGTGCTGGCGGAAAAAGGGATCAATGAACTTGTGGAAGCTCAGAAAACGATCTTAGCCTAAACCTGAAAAAAAACTTCGATCCTCTTTTCCCCAAAAGAGTTAAATTTCTTAACATCTCCTTATATTCTAAAATAACTTGCATTCGCATTAATTGCATTGTTTGAGTATATTATACTCTCATTTACTACCCCTTTGTATATGAAAATTTTAACCTTCCCTCTTTACTTAGTATTTTTACTAAAGGTTACCTGCTTAACAATTGCAGAAGAAAAAAAACATACCCACTACAAAGTTCTTCTCCTTACGGAAAACTCACTAAGTAATGATTTCAAGAATATCGATAAAAGGTTTTCCAATGCATTGTCNGCCAGATTGGCGGATGTAAAAATGGGAGTCATAACCCCTGACACAATCACAAGTGGGATAAACTCTAAGAACGAACAAAAGATTCTCCCTAATTATAAGGAACTTCGAAAAAATAATAAAATCACCTTGGCACGCCAACTTGGTGCCGATGCAATTCTCTCGGTAAATTTTGATTCTTTTACAAATACCAAAGCAGAAATCCCCAAATTTGACAGGACGGTTTTAANNTTCAGACTTGTTGCCAATTATCAATTTATATCTGCTGATGAAAAATCCGCTTTGGGCGGCGACAGTATCATTGTTGAAAAGAAAATTCCTCTCACATCTCAGCTTGGATTGTCTACATCTGAAAATACGATCCTATCTGAACTTCTCGATCAGGCGTCAGAAAAAGTCTCAAAAAGTATTTTTAATTCTAATCTTTTGGAAACCGAGATAGCATCGAAATTCAAAAACTCATCGAATAGCAAATTTACGAGTCCTTTAGGNAGATTNCCGACAAATCAGAAACTTGTTTCTGTCAATATTTCTGCAAATTTAAAAGACATGNCGATACCTGAAATTATTNCTGGAAACGATGGTCAGTTATCCCTCTCCGGAAATAACTTAAAGATCAATCCAGGAGATGCCGAAATTATTATCAATGGTCTCACGGTAGGAATGTGTTCCAATGATCAAGAAATAAAGATACCTGAAGGTATCTGCAGGATGCAAATTAAGAGATCAGGGTTTGTCGTCGAGGAGAAACTTATCAACTCATATGAAGGATTGAGTCTCTCTTTTATCCTCGAACCAACCCAAGAAGAATACAATCTTTGGAGGGANCAAATCAGGTTTCTTCAAGAAATTAAAACCGGAGATACTTTTAACAAAAACCAGATCAAATTAACGGACGGTATGTTTGAATATTTAAAAAATTCCAAATATGAAGTCCCTGAAATTAATCTGAACAAAAGTTTATTCCAATGAAAAAGACCTTATTTTACATCTCAGTCTACACACTTCTTGCTTTTCCATGCTTCGCTCAGAAAGAAACAGTTTTACTTCGCAAAATTAATGCCACCAATGCGGTNNANNCAACNCGTCCNGNNTCTCTNAATGCTTANCTCGAATCGCTNCCAACNCATTTCATNANTTACCTNAATCAAACAGGAANATANGCTGTNATTGACCTNAACAGTGTTTTCTCTGAATCCAATCTNNATCTTGAACTTGAAAACTCTGCNGTTTTTGAAGTNGCNGAAAANAAGNTNTTAAAAAAACCAAAATANATTCTNAATTGTTCCGTNACNGCNTTTGTTGAAAAACAAGTNAAGNTTAAGAATCCNCTCGATGATTCNATNAGAATNAACCGTGATNTNTTTGTATCCGCAACTATGCAANTGGTNAANAGGGANNACCCNGCAGATCAGAAAACNTTNCAAGNNCCNGATTTTTCNGATTCGTGGGACGAAGATGTNTTTGNNNNTTCCAATGGNAGNGATCTTGTAANANTNCAAAAGATTGAGGCNTTTGCCAAAAANTCNGCNNNGCNAATGGCTGATAGTTTTGTATCCGGNNTNGAGCAAAAAATNTATGTCTANNAGAANACTGGGAACCAATGCACNATCNTGGCAGGATATAAAAATGGCGTTGAAGTCGGACAAATCTACAATGTCGGTATCGCAAAGAAGATTATTCACCCAATCACGAAAAAAGTAATGTCTGGTACGACATTTACCAAAATAGGTGAAATAAAAGTGATCAGTACTCAGGCAGATGTTGCCACCTGCGAAATCAT